>NZ_JBMDIO010000099.1:0-1534 GCF_057808725.1 Novosphingobium sp. FG90 | reverse complement strand
CCCCCTCACATGGGCACAATCGGGTCAAGGCCCCGCGCCGCTATAACATTGGCAATCTCCCGTTTGTCAGATCCATGGTCTGAGCCTGCTGCCACAAGCGTCCCGCTAACCGGGCCGCTCTAACCTCACATCCGGTCGCCGCTCGTACGCGGCTGCACCACAATCCCGCTTGCGTCGGGTCTGGCTCAGGAAGACGAAACCAACCTTTTTGTCGGCGAGTGAAGCCAAGAGGGCTCTACGGTCCGTCCGCCTGGATCCGGCAGGGCAATACCCTGCGGGAACTCGTAATGGGTGACTCGCTCAGGCTGCCTTCAGCAGCGCGCCCTTCGGCACGACGCCGGCCGAACTGAACTGCCAAAGCGCGATCAGCAGCTTGCGGGCGAGCGCGACGATCATCACGCGCCTGATACGACCGCCGTTCGCCTGCACCCGTTCGGCGTACCAGCGGGTCAGTTCCGACTCAGGCTGATGCCGAAGCCATAGCCAGGCGACTTGGATCATGGTCGTGCGCAGCCGCTTGTTGCCGGCCTTGGATACGCCCTGCTCGCGGTCCATGTTGCCGCTCTGCCATGGCGATGGCGCGAGGCCCGCATAGCAGGCGACCTGCCGACGGTTGCTGAAGCTGCGGAAGAACGCTTCGGCATGCAGCACGCCGGCAAACTCGGGACCGATGCCGCGCAGCTGGAGCAGCCGGGCGCTCGCCGGCTCAGGTGCCTCGTCCGTCGCCGCCTCCAGCATCGCGTCGCGCTCGCGCTCCACCTCCTTGATCTGGCGCATGACCAGCTCCAGCCGGTCCAACTCGCGCTCAATCTCGCGCTTCACATGGGAAGGCAGCGGCCGGCCGTCACCGGTGACTAGTTCCTCCAGCCGCGCGCGCCGGCTCGTGCGCAGCGGTTCGTAATCGCCGACCCCTTGCGTGAACAGCAGGCCCTTGATGCGGTTGACGTGCCGAATGCGTTCGACGACCAGCGAGCGCCGCTCGCGGCAGACGCGCCGGCGGTCTTCGTCCTCTGCGCTCGGCACCGTCACCATGGCACAGACCCGCGGCTCACCGCGCTTGTAGGCAAGGAGCGTGCGGACCAGCGCCTCGCCGTCGAGCTTGTCCGTCTTCGCGCGCCGGCTGCGCCGCGAGGCCGAGATCGACGCGGCATCGACGACGTGGCTCTCGATGCCTTCGCGGACGAGGCAACGGTGAATCCAGAAGCCGTCCAGCCCTGCCTCCTGGATGACGACCAGCGGATACTGCTCGCCCGTCCGCTCCCGCGCCTTCGCCTGCAACTGCGCGAACCGCTCCAGAAGCGCCGGCACGTCGCTGCCCTTAACCTGATGGCGCGAAATGCGCTCGCCGCGACCCGGCGACAGCGACGTTACCAGCCAAGTGGAACGGCTCAACTCGAGCGACACGAAGATAGCGTTCAGCTGCGTGCTGACGGCGGCATGGGACGGAATGGACACGGGCGATCTCCTTCACGACAAAGCGGGAAGGCCAATCTGCCTCAACCAGCGCCAGCCCGCGCCCATGGGATCTTTTTGC
>NZ_JBMDIO010000098.1:0-1614 GCF_057808725.1 Novosphingobium sp. FG90 | reverse complement strand
GTCGGCCGTGAACAATGCGATGTTCGTTTCGGCGACGGGTAGATTGCGTCCGATGTGCCGTGAGGGGTTTATCGAACTGGTAGGCTGCTTTCAGGCAGCGGCCATTTTGGGCAGGACTGGGGATAGCCAGGCGGCGATGAGGGCGCGCAAAAGCGCAGTCAGCCATGCGACGAGCAACCTGAGATTGTGCCCCGCGGCGACCAGGATGGCGTTGATGGCATCGCCGGTGGCACCGGCGAGGTGATTGCGCTCGAGCAGGCCATCGGACTTGGTGTGACCGATGATCGGTTCGATGGCATTTCGTCGCCTGAGCTCGCGCTTGATCGTGGGTGAGGTGATCCCGCGGGTGTGGGCGATATAGACCCTGGCCTGCCCGCCATGCTTGTGCCCCTTGTAGCCGCGATCGACATAAGCCCGCTCAACGGTGACGCCGGTCAGGCGCTCGACTTGCTCGATCTGCCCGGACAGGGTGTGGCCATCATAGGGGTTGCCGGGCAACGCCTGCATGCCGACGATGAACTGGCCGCCGGCGGTGCGGGCGTTTGTCACCGCGATCGAGGTCTTTACCCCGAACTCGTAGCGGGTCCGCGCCTTGCCCTTGGCGATGCATTCCACCTCGGGCGCGTGCAGGGCATAAAGCTTGTCCGTGCTGCCAGCCTTCTGGGTGAGGATCTTCGCCACCCGCTCGCGGACGACGGCAAAGGCGGCCTCGAGTTCCTCATTTCCGGCGATCTTGCGGCCGATGTCGCGGTCGAGCCGGCCCAGCCAGGTGCGAAGTTTGCGCACCCAACGCATCGCCTGCTTGTGACCGCGCCCGTGGATCAGCCGGGAGACATCGCGCCGAGCCTGGCGGCCCACCCGCAGGAATGACTGGCGCAGCTTGATACCGTGCTTGCGGGCAATCCGGTTCAGCCACTCGATGCCGCGTAGCAGCAGGTGGCTGTCGGTGGGATGGGCAATCGCCTTGGTCTGTACAGTCGTGTCCACCGTCACCCGCTCGCAGGCCTGCGGCGGCATTGCCCTTGTTTCCATCGCCACGCGCAGCGTCTCGGCGAGCAGAAGTTCCAGCTTGTCGGCCCCGATCCGGTTCCGCCAGCGCGTCATCGACGAGCGATCCAGTGGCAGCTTGTGGCGGAAGTACTGCTCACCGCAAAAGAATTGGTGGTACGGGTTCTCGACCCAGCGGGCGCAGACGGCTTCGTCCGACAGGCCCTCCATGTGCTTGAGCAGGTGCAGGCCTGCCATTAGCCGCGTCGACAGCCCAGGGCGGCCTTTCTCATGGTAGAACCGTCCATAGGCCGCATCGAACCGTGACCAGTCGATCAGCCCCGCCAATTTCACCAGCGCGTGTTCCATGTCGACCATGTTGTCGAGCTGACTGCGGAACAACTCGTCACTGCGCTGCGCGGGCTTCTTCGGAGGCATCGGCAAAACCTCTTCGTTTCGTCCAACTCAATGAATCACGACCCGACTTGCGAGGAAAGCCCCTACGTGCACGGGCGCGCGTAATCGCAAGCTTTTCGCCCGATTTCCCCAAAACCTTGCAAATTCGATTACTTCATATCCACCAAAACCCACGCCTCCCTGCGGGCTTCAGCGCTTTTCACAGACGAC
>NZ_JBMDIO010000097.1:0-1647 GCF_057808725.1 Novosphingobium sp. FG90 | reverse complement strand
CCTGTTTTATTCACGAAGGCGGGTGATAGGGTTGGCGGGAGTGGCGTAAGCGATTGCTTTGCAGTAGGAAAATGGGTGTCTAGACCAGTCCTGCAGCGAGGCAATTTATGCCACGGACCACACCCGCCGGGAGCGATGATAGCGCACCGGGATTTTCGTTTCCAGCGGTTGGCGGGAAGAAGATCACAGCCGCGTTCGACGGTGGCCGGCTGACCTCGGACGGCGGCGTTCTGTTGCTGGCGCAAGCCGAGCGAGCGATGGGAATTTGCCGGAGGCTTGCGGCTTGCATCGCTGATCCGCGTGACCCGACGCGGGTGACCCATCGCCTTGATGACATCCTGCGCGCCCGGGTGTTCGCGATCACGTGTGGCTACGAGGATGCTGACGATCTCGACGCCCTGCGCGACGATCCGGGGTTCCGCCTGGCACTGGGCAAGTTGCCGGGATCGGGCGCGGGGCTTGCGAGCCAACCGACGATGAGCCGCTGGGAGAATGCACCGACCACGCGCGAACTGGCCCGGATGATGGCCGCGATGATCGGCGTCTACTGTGCCAGCTATCCGGTCCCACCGGCGGCGGTGACGCTGGACATCGATGACACCTGCGATGTCGTGCACGGCTATCAGCAGCTCTCGTTTTGGAATGGCCATCACGGCGAACGCTGCTTTCTGCCGATCCACGTCTACGACACTGCGACCGGCCGTCCGGTCGCGATGCTGCTGCGCACCGGCAAGACGCCGTCTGGTGCCGAAGGTGCCGGCCACATCCGGCGCCTGGTGCGTCATATCCGCCAGCACTGGCCCGATACCCACATCACTATCCGCGGAGACGGGCACTACGGTCGGCCCGAGATCATGGCGTTCTGCGAGGCGGCCGGGGTCGATTACGTGTTCGGCTTGCCGACCAACGCCGCGCTGCGGGCCGATCCGATCATTGTCGCCGTCGCCGATGCCTGCGCGGTCAAGCGGGCTCAGCGCCAATGCCCGGTCCTGCGCCATTATACCGAGACCCGCTACGGCGCCAAAAGCTGGAAGGGCCAACGCCGCGTCGTCGCCCGGATCGAAGCCAGCACGCTGGGCATGGACATCCGCTATGTCGTCACCTCGCTGACAGAAGGCTCGGCCGAGCATATTTACGACACGCTCTACTGCGCGCGCGGCCAAGCCGAGAACCTGATCAAGCGCCATAAGACCCAGTTGGCCAGCGATCGCACCTCGTGCCGCTCGGCCAATGCCAACCAGATGCGCCTCATCCTGCATACCGCCGCCTACTGGCTGATGTGGCGCATCCAGCAGGCCATCCCCAAGGCCACTGCGCTGGCCGCTGCCGAGTTCGCGACTCTGCGCCTGCGGCTGCTCAAGGTCGCTGCCCGCGTCATCGAGAGCGCCTCGCGTATCCGTGTCGCCTTCGCGTCAGCATGCCCCGACGCCGGCGTGTTCAAAGCCATCGCCACCGGTCTTCGGCCAGCGCCGACATAGCCAGCGCGGCCATGCCGCCGAAACCCGAGCCCTCGTCCCGTCAACCTCGAAAAGCCCATTGCTCCTGACGCGGTGGAAAACACCGGCGCCAGCGCTCGCCCAAGTCACGCCGCCAAACACCGATCAAACTCGGGACACACCAGAGCGGCGGGCTCGTGAATAACCCGGG
>NZ_JBMDIO010000096.1:0-1697 GCF_057808725.1 Novosphingobium sp. FG90 | reverse complement strand
ATAGTGTATGCGCAGCGCATATATCACGCCTGTCTAAGCATGAAGGCAGGTCATGCGCCATGATGAAAGCGAGGCACCATGTTTTCGACATTACACATAGCTGAAAAGACGACCGGCTCTCGCGGGTCTCTCGCGTTGCTGCGCTGGGCGCTGGTGGTCATCTTTCTCTGGTTCGGTTGCATGAAATTCACGAGCTATGAAGCGATGGGCATCGCGCCATTGATGAAGAACAGTCCGATCATGAGCTGGATTCCGGCCGTTTTTGGGGTGCAGGGTGGAAGCTATTTTATAGGCACCGTCGAGCTCGCGACGGCCGCTGCGCTGATTATCGGTGCTTTCAACAAGACGGCCTCCGCTCTCGGCGCGGCGATGTCATGCCTGACTTATGCCGTGACACTGACGTTTTTCCTGAGCACGCCTGGCGTCGCCGAGCCGACCGCTGGCGGGTTCCCGGCGATTTCGGCCGGAACCGGACAGTTCCTGTTGAAGGACCTGGTGCTTCTTGCGGCATCAGCGTGCCTTCTACTTGCGTCCATACGGACAGCAGACGCGTGACGGCAAACAGGTGATAGGCGACGCTCCGGACCTGCGCTTTTGCCGAACCATACCCGCCTCAGCCCATAACGATCGACAAACCCTGTCGCTTTGATAGGGTGTTCGAAAACATGCTTTCGAGGGTTTGTCGTACATGCTGGTCGGATATATGCGGGTGTCAACGACCGATGACCGCCAAACGGTCGATCTCCAGCGGGACGCGCTCGTCGCAACCGGGGTCGATCATCGGCATCTCCATACCGACAAGGCATCCGGCGCGCGCGACGACCGACCAGGCCTGAAAGCCTGCCTCGACTATCTGAACGCGGGCGACACACTGATCGTGTGGAAGCTCGACCGGCTCGGACGCTCGCTGCCGCACCTGCTGACGATCGTCACCGATCTGAAGGCGCGCGGCATCGCGTTCCGGTCGCTGACCGAGCAGATGGATACGACCACGCCGCACGGCGAATTGCTGTTCTCGCTGTTCGGTGCATTGGCACAATATGAGCGTGCGCTCACGCGCGAACGGGTGATGGCGGGACTGGCTGCTGCCAAACGCCGGGGACGCCAAGGTGGCCGCCCGCCGATGATCGACGCCGAAACGCTCGAGCGGATCACCGCCGCGCTGGATGGCGGGGCCAGCAAGGCGTCCGTCTGCCGGACCTTCAAGGTGCCGCGTTCGACCCTTCTCGGCACGCTTGCCCGGATCGGCTGGACCGCACCGGCCAAGGTCTAAGCCGATGCCGCGTCGCGCCGTCCTGTCGGACGAGCAACGCGCGGCGTTGCTCGCGCTTCCCGACGACGAAACCCTGCTCGTCCAGCACTGGACATTGAGCCGGGACGACTTGGCCATCATCGTCCGCCGGAGGCGACCGCATAACCGGCTGGGTTTCGCGATCCAGCTTTGCGCGCTGCGCTATCCTGGCCGTTTCCTGCGACCCGGTGAACTGATCCCTGATACGCCGCTCGCGTTCGTCGCAGAGCAATTGCAGGTCGGACCCGAGGTGCTGGCCGACTACGCGACGCGCGGCCCGACCCGGTACGAACAGCTCGATGCACTGCGCGATGCATTCGGCTTCATGCCGCTCAGTCGGCCGCTGCGAACGACGTTGCAGGAATGGCTCCTGCCGATCGCGCTGACGACGACCAGCGGGGCTAGG
>NZ_JBMDIO010000095.1:0-1720 GCF_057808725.1 Novosphingobium sp. FG90 | reverse complement strand
TCATCCGGCAAGCTTGGCGTCGGGCGATCGGCACCGGCATTCCCGATCGCAGGATCTATGAATTGTGCGTGCTGGTCGAGCTTCGCGACCGGCTTCGCGCCGGCGACATGTGGGTCGAGGGAAGCCGACGCTATCGTGCTGTCGAGCAGCAACTCATTCCTGCCCCCGTATTCGCCAACATGCGCGCGGCCGGCCCCTTGCCGATACCGGCACCGGATACGGCCGATATCTGGCTGGCCGAACGACGCGCCCGCCTCGCCCGTCGATTGGCCGAGGTCGAGCGAAAGGCGGAGACGGACGCGCTGGAAGACGTGCAGCTCAGCTTGGGCAGGCTGCGGATTTCGCCCTTGAAGGCGATTACTCCCGAGGAATCCGATACCGCCCTTGCGCCGCTCTATGCGCATCTGCCCGCGATCCGCATCACCGACCTTCTTGCCGAAGTCGATCGATGGACCGGGTTCAGCCAGTGCTTCACGCATCTGCAAAGTGGCCGTGCCGCGGATGAACCACGTGCGATCCTCACGGCGGTGCTCGCCGATGCCACCAATCTGGGCCATACGCGCATGGCGGAAGCCTGCAATCTCGTGACCCAGCGCCAACTCGGTTGGCTCGCCTCGTGGCATCTGCGCGAGGAAACCTACGGTCGCGCGCTCGCCCGGCTTGTCGACGCCCAACACACCGCGCCGCTGGCCGCGCTGTTCGGGTCCGGCACCTCGTCCAGCTCAGACGGTCAGAACTTTCCGCTCGACCGCCGCGCCCAGGCAACCGGCGCAGTCAATCCGCACAAGGGGACAGAGCCGGCTGTCTCCTTTTACAGCCACGTCTCGGATCGCTACGCGCCGTTCCATTCCACAGTTATCTCCGCTTCGGCGAGCGAGGCGGCACAGGTGCTCGACGGGCTGCTCCACCACGGCGCCGATCTGCACATCGAAGAGCATCACGTCGATGGCGGGGGCGTCTCCGACCATGTGTTCGCGCTATGTCATCTGCTTGGGTTCCGGTTCGCGCCGCGTATCCCGAATATCGCCGCACGCCGTTTGCACCTGTTTAACGGCATCGAACCCGGCCCCGATATTGCGCCGCTGGTCGCGGGCCGCATCGACGAAGGTCTGATCGAGGCACACTGGGACGACGTGCTGCGACTGGGAACCTCGATCCGCACAGGCGTCGTCAGCGCCTCGATCATGCTGGAACGGCTCGGCTCCTATCCACGCGCCAACGGCCTGGCACTGGCGTTGCGCGAGATCGGTCGCGTCGAGCGTACCCTGTTCACGCTCGACTGGATCGAGCAGCCCGAACAGCGTCGCCGCGCCACCCGCGAACTCAACAAGGGAGAAGCGGAAAATGCCCTGAAACGCGCCATCTTCTTCCATCGCATCGGCCGTATCCGCGATCATGCGCTGCAAGCCCAAAGCCATCGGGCGAGCGCGCTGAACCTCGTCGCCGGTGCCATCGTCCTGTGGAACACGACCTACCTGCAAGCCGCCCGGATGCATCTCGCCAACCTCGGCCGGCCGGTCCCGCCGGACCTGCTGCAACACCTATCACCGCTCGGTTGGCAGCATATCAATCTCACCGGCGATTACCTCTGGACCGATCCCGATGCGCCATCCACCGCGCTCAGACCGCTTCGCCAGATGCGCGCCGTCGAAGGCACGGCAAAACCTTAGACCCCATGACTGCCAGAGCCTCGGAGGCTCGAATCTGAGATGCTGATGAT
>NZ_JBMDIO010000094.1:0-1832 GCF_057808725.1 Novosphingobium sp. FG90 | reverse complement strand
TGCACGAACCCGCTTCGCGGGAGGGCGCATGGTGCATCGTAGCGTGTTATATGTAGGCCTTTAGCGGGGCGAGACTGGCAGTTCCTTCAACGGAGAGGAACTTGCCATGACTGTCTCGATCAATACCGCCCCGATCAGCCCGCTGCGCCAGCGGATGCAGCACGACATGATGATGCGGGGCCTCGGTCCC
This sequence comes from Novosphingobium sp. FG90, assembly GCF_057808725.1. Taxonomy (NCBI): domain Bacteria; kingdom Pseudomonadati; phylum Pseudomonadota; class Alphaproteobacteria; order Sphingomonadales; family Sphingomonadaceae; genus Novosphingobium; species Novosphingobium sp. FG90. Next base: position 1,642 of record NZ_JBMDIO010000094.1, on the reverse strand, counting down.
CACACCCAGCAGGATTACGTGCGCCATGTGAAGCGTCTTGCAGCCTTCCTGGGACGCCCTCCCGATACGGCAACGGAAGAGGACCTTCGCCGCTTTCAGCTCATGCAGCATGAGAGCGGGGTCAGGCCGAGCACCATCAACGGCACCGTGTCGGCCTTGCGCTTCCTGTATAACGTCACGCTCAGGCGACGGGATCTGGCGCGGGCTCTGGTCGTCACCCGCATCGTGCCCCGGCTTCCCGAAGTGCTGAGCGTCGAGGAGGCAGCGCGGCTGCTGCAGTCCGCGCCCGGCATGAAGTACAAGGCGGCGCTGGGCGTGGCTTATGGCGCGGGCCTGCGCGTATCCGAGGTCGCCCACCTCAAGGTCGACGATATCGACAGCACGCGCATGCTGATCCGGGTCGAACAGGGCAAGGGAGGCAAGGATCGCAATGCGATGCTCTCGCCCCAGCTGCTCGAACTGCTGCGGATGTGGTGGCGCGATGGCCGGAAGCGCGGGGTGCTGATTGCGCATGGCTGGCTGTTCCCCGGCCAGAACGTCACCGACCCCATCTCGACCCGGCAACTGCACCGCGCGGTTCAGGAGGCGGCCGAGGTCGCGGGCATCCGCAAGCGCGTCAGCCCGCACACTCTGCGCCATTCCTTCGCCACGCACCTGCTCGAGCAGGATGTCGATATCCGCGTGATCCAGGTCCTGCTGGGCCACAGCAAGCTGGAGACCACCGCGCTCTACACCAAGGTGTCGACCCGCACGATCCACGCCGTCTCGAGCCCGCTCGACCAGTTGATGGCGCTGATGGAAGGCAAGGCACCCACAGGGTCAGCCGACGCCGGTTGAACCGGTGCGCGCCGACCTTGAGGTCGCGGACATCTTCCGTTCTGCAGGGCCAGCCTACCGGGCGGCCCATGCCGGGCACCTGAGCCTTACCCAGCTCAAGGTGATGTCCGCGATCGAGACCTGCCGCACCGCAGCCCTGGGCGGGCACGTCGAGGCCTGCGAGGACTGCGGGCACTGGCGGGTCGCCTATAACAGCTGTCGCAACCGGCATTGCCCAAAATGCCAGGGCGCCGCCGCACGCACCTGGCTGGCCGAACGGGAGGCCGACCTGCTTCCCGTCGGCTACTTCCACGTCGTCTTCACGCTACCCGCCGAGGTTGCCGACATCGCGTGGCAGAACAAGGCGCTGGTCTACGACCTGTTGTTCAAGGCGGCCGCGCAGACGATGCTGACCATCGCCGCCGATCCCCGCCATCTGGGCGCCCGGATCGGGATCACCGCCGTGCTGCATACCTGGGGGTCGGCAATGACCCACCATCCGCATGTCCACATGATCGTGCCGGGCGGCGGTATCGCGCCCGATGCAAGTCGCTGGATATCCTCGCGTCCGGCCTTCCTCCTGTCCGTGCGCGTGCTGGGAGCGCTGTTCCGGCGGCTGTTCCTCACCTGGCTGAACGCGCTGCACGGTGCTGGCAAGCTCGCCTTCTTCGGCTCCCTGACCGATCTGACAGAGCGGCGGGCCTTCCAGCGCCACCTTGCCCCGGCGCGCAAGAAGCGCTGGGTGGTCTATGCCAAGCCGCCCTTTGCCGGGCCGGAAGCGGTGCTCGCCTACCTTTCGCGCTATACCCACCGCGTCGCCATCTCG
>NZ_JBMDIO010000093.1:0-1913 GCF_057808725.1 Novosphingobium sp. FG90 | reverse complement strand
ATCTTCATCGCCGACCACATGATCGGCGCGGGCGAAAAGCTCTACGATGCGATGTACGGCGCCGGGCAGGAAGGCATCATCGCCAAGCGCATCGATGCGCCTTACCTACGGCGACAACGCCGAGCAAGCCGACCTTCTTCCTGCCATGCTCGAGGCATTTCTGGCGAGCGATCGCGTCTTCGCGCGGGCTCGTAAAGACGGGGAGCCGGGAACGTGAGGCGCGGCATCGTGATCGGTCGCTTCAAGCTGACGCGGCAGGGCGGCTGGGAAGGCGAAATCAACACGCTCACCATCCAGCGCCAGATCCGCCTTGTCCCCAATGACGATCGGGTGAGCGAGAATGCACCTGCATTCAGGGTCATGATGGGCTGGCAACAGGTTGGAGATGCCTGGGAGAGGCACTCGAGGTCCGAGCCGGTGCGTCAGTACTTTCGTGTCCGGATTGACGATCCACTGTGCCCGATCAGTGCAATGCTCTTCACCGATCCGGAAGACATGTCCGCGCGGCTGGTGCTTCCGCCTCCGCAGACAAGGCGATCGCAGATGATCGCGCAGGAGAGAAATGATGAGTGACAGTTCTGAATCGCCTGAGCGGCTGATCAAGCTGGACGAGGTGATCCGGAGAGTTGGCCTTGGTAGATCAATGATATACCGACTTATCTCGGAGGGAAAATTCCCTGCACCTTACAAGTTGTCCCCAGGCGCTTCCCGCTGGAGCGAGCAGTCTGTCAGTGCGTGGATCGACGATGTTAAGGACGGCTTCGAAGGGAAGCGTCGGCCCTTGTGGTAGAGAATCCCCTTACTTCTGTCGATGGATACGATACTCGCAAAGAAATGCCTGCGAGGCGGCAATCGTTCTGATCCGAGGTTTGTCAGTCAGAGATGACGGGCTGGAAACGTCTCGCGATTAGGACCTCCTAAACGGTCTGCTTTATGGCAAGCGTTGGCCGCATGCTGCCGGAAGGATGTGGGACTTTGCGTTCGGTCCGGTTCTGAGCGCTGAGTTCAAGAAAGCCGACGCTCCTAGCTTGCAGTTTGTCAACAGTCCTTTGGCGGGCATACGCTCATTTTGGACGCTGGCCAGGCCGCGCGCAATTCTTGGGAGCTGCCATTACCGAGGATAAGATAAGGCCTTGTAAATGTCCCACTTCACGATGTCGGATGCTCTAATTCCATCGAAACCGGGAAGCATTGCTGATGGGCCAGTGCGTGATGCCGCAGCTCTGGAGGGATGCGAACGTTTGCCTATACGGTCGCCACCCGCTACGCAATCTGGTTAGGACCGCGTCGATGGCGCTGGACGAGTTGGAAAATGGCACTTCAGACGCATGCTCTCCCTTATCGCTTAACAGGCGACAGCATCGAGGTGCTGCTCGTAAAGTCTCGCCGTAAGGGAAAGTGGATTTTGCCCAAGGGCAAGATCGAAGTGGGAGAGACAGCGGCGGAACGGGCTGTCATCGAAGCGTTCGAGGAGGCAGGTGTGCGCGGAACTGTCTCGTCCATGCCGCTGCTTGCGTCCTCATTGGCCGATTTGAGCCAAGCTCAAGTATACCCGCTTGAGGTGTTTGAAGAACTTGAACATTGGCCTGAAATGGCGGAGCGTCAGCGGGGGTGGTTCTTGCTATCAAATGCCCGGGCCAGGTTGCGAGACAATAGTCTGCGCCGTGCTCTCGACGCCTTAAAGATTCAACGGTCGGATGCTCGCCTCTCAGAAGGTCCGAACGCCTAGCATTCTCGGTGTCCCACCGCCGGGCGGCGCACTATACAATAGTCTCCGCCCTTTTCCGAATATGATCCACAATCCCGAAGGCGGCAATGCAGCCTTGTCGGTCATTCCTGCCATTTTTGGCGGATCTCAGGGTCGCGTCCGTCAAGGTGGTGTAATTTCGGCTGTGGCCGTGGGCCATCGTCAG
>NZ_JBMDIO010000092.1:0-2046 GCF_057808725.1 Novosphingobium sp. FG90 | reverse complement strand
CCGGCCACCACCGCATCGCTGCGCGCCTCGATGCGCGGGACGCGGCGCACCAGACGAGCGAGGTGGACGTCACCGGCATCGTCGATCGCATCGGCACCGGCGATGCCTTTGCCGCAGGGGTGCTGCACAAGTGGTTGCAGGGCGCGGACCTCGTCGCCACCGCGCAGGCGGGGCTGGCCTATACCGTGCTCAAGCATACCGTGCCGGGCGACATGTGCCTCGTCGGACCGGAGGAACTGGAAGCGTTCTCGGCCTCGGGCGGGGATGTCAGGCGCTAAGAGAAGAAGGCCTACCCCCAACCCCTCCCGCTTGCGGGAGGGGAGCGATACCTGGTGATTTATCGCCTAATCGCAGCGGGGTGGGCGAACAGCGCACACTTCAGCTTGGGAGAGCAAGATGACCGACCTTTCGCGCCGTACCCTGGTGAAAACGGCGGCAGTGCTCGCTGCCACAGTGCCGGTCCCCGCTCTTGCCCGCAGCGCGAAGATGGCGCGCGTTGGTCGCTACACCGCCATCTTGGAAAACGACGTCCATGCCTTCAAGGGCATTCGCTACGGCCGTGCCGGGCGCTTTGCCCGGCCGGTTGCCGAGCCGCTGGACGGTCCCGCCATCACCGCCGCCAAGTTCGGCCCCATCTGTCCGCAGCGCGCCATGGCCGAAGAGGCACAGTCCGAGGACTGCCTCTTCCTCAACGTCTGGACGCCCGAAGTCGACTCGCGCGCGAATCGGGCGGTCATGGTCTATTTCCACGGGGGAGCCTACACCACCGGTTCCGTCACCGATCCGCTGACGCACGGCGGCAAGCTGGCCGCAGGCGGCGATGTCGTGGTGGTGAGCGTCAACCATCGCCTCAATGCACTGGGCTATGCCTGGCTCAAGCCCTTCGGCCCGCGCTATGCCGACAGCGGCAATCTTGGCCAGCTGGACCTTATCCTCGCCCTGCAGTGGGTGCGCGACAACATCGGCCGGTTCGGAGGCGATCCCGCCCGCGTCATGGTCTTCGGCCAGTCGGGCGGCGGCGCCAAGATCGCGACGCTGATGGCAATGCCCGCCGCCCGGGGCCTGTTCCACTCGGCAGCGACGATGAGCGGGCAGCAGGTGCAGGCCAGCGGCCCCGCTCACGCCTGGGCGCGCACGCAGGCGTTCATGAGCGCTTTGAAACTCGCGCCCGGGGACGTCGAGACCCTTCGCACGATGCCGGTCGAGCGGCTGGTCGAGGGGCTGGCCGCCAGCGATCCGATCATGGGCGGCGGGGTCTACTTCGGCCCCGTGCTCGACATGACGAACCTGCCGCGCCACCCGTTCTGGCCGGATGCGGCGCCGCAGTCGCTGGGCGTGCCGATGATCCTGGGCAATGTGCGCGAGGAGACTCGCGCGTTCCTCGATCCGCGCGGGGCCAGGCTGCAGGGGCTATCGTGGGACAACCTTGCCGAGCGGATCCTGCCGGAAGTGAAGATCGATCTCGACCCCGTCTGGGTGGTCGAGCAGTACCGCGCCCACGAGCCCGGCTGGACGCCGGAGCAGGTCTACTACGCCGCGACCACGGCGGGTCGGTCATGGCCCGGGCAGGTGATCGAGGCCGACGCGCGGGCGACCGCAGGGGCGGGAGATACCTGGGTGTACCAGCTCGACCGTCGTTCGCCGACCGACCCCTTGCGCGGCGCGGCGCATACGGATGACATTCCCTACGTCTTCGGGACGCTGGATGCGCGGGGCAGCTACTCGGGCACGGACGAGAGCGCGCGCAAGCTGAGCGCGGCGATGATGCGCGCCTTCTCCGGCCTTGCGAAGACCGGGCGACCCGGCCTTGCAGAGTGGGCCGCCTATCGCCTGCCCGAGCGCGCGACGATGGTGTTCGACGATACCGTGCGCGTGGAGAACGATCCGCGCCGCTGGCAGCGCGAACTCTGGGCGACGGCGCCCTACGTCCAGCCCGGAACGTGAATATTCCTCCCCGGAACGGGGAGGATATGGGCGCCTCGCCTGCCCCGACCCCGTCATCCCAGCGAAAGCTGGGACCCTTCGACAAGCTCAGGGTGAGCGGGG
>NZ_JBMDIO010000091.1:0-2240 GCF_057808725.1 Novosphingobium sp. FG90 | reverse complement strand
GAGATTGGATGCCCCGCGAGGAGGCAGATCGGGCTGATTGCAGGGGTCTTCGGGCGAACGGCTGGAACGGGCAGCGGGAGACTGCCACAGGCTGCTTCCGGGCTCGGGGCTACGGCGCTGATCTTGCGCGATTTCCTCGGTGGTCGGGTTCGAGAGCGGTAGCGGGCATGGCACCGACGTCACCTGCGAGGAAGGTAGGATTTCTGGTTCCGGCTGGGCCGGGTTGAGCAGTGACCCCAGTCTTGCGGTGATTTCGTCGAGCGTGATGCCGCCCCCATGTGCCGCCCGTAGACGGGCGATGATGTGGTCGAAGTCCGATACGTCGTCGGTCATGATGGCTTCCATGTTCTGGTAGGGATGCTGGAACGAAGGTGGGGGTCACGAAGACGCCGATCTCGTCAGGTCGGCGCGGCGAGCAGGTGCTATTCAACGATCTGGCAGGGGACGCTGGAGCGACGAGCATGGACGATGACGATGATTGCGACTGCGCGTTTTGCCGGGGCCATGCCCCTGCTGAGATGATTGATCGGATTAAGGCAGCGGCGGACCGGCCCGGCGTGACGATGACGGCGGACGAGTTCTTGCAATGGCTGGAGAAACTTGACCCCGCTGCTGCTGAGCCACCACCTTGATTTCAATCTATAGCAGTGTTCGTGCAGCAGCAGGATCAGGCCACGAGCAGGCGATACACCGATGCGCGTCCGCACTTGAGAGTGCGAGCAATTTGGGTTGCCCCCATGCCTTCATCGCGAAGTTCGCGGACTCGGGCCGGATCGATGGTTGCCGGACGGCCCTTGTAGACGCCCTTCAGCCGGGCGGCTTCAATCCCTCGGCGCTGACGGGCTTTCAGGAAATGCTTTTCCAGCATTCCGACCAAACCGAAGACGGTGAGACAGACTTCAGCCATAACGTCGCTGCCGTCGAGCACGATGGCAGGGTCGTTGATGCGCAATGTTGCCTTCTTCCCGATGATGCGCTTGGCGATGGTGAGTAGATCACCGGTGTCGCGAGCGAGGCGGTCAGGATGGAGGGCCAGCAGGGTGTCGCCTTCATCGAGCAAGCGCAGGGCCGCTTCGAGTTGATCGCGACCGCTAAGCCTCGATCCATTGGCGATATCGACGAACACGACGACTGCACCAAGCTTCTCCAATGCGGCCCTCTGGCTCCCGACATCCTGCCCCTGATCCGTCGAGATGCGTGCGTAGCCCAGAACCTTGCCCATGATGCCTCCATTCGTCTTGTTTAGGTCTAGGCCCTCGTCGCCGACCGTCTTGAAATTGAAAAACCGACCCACTCAGGGCGGTCTTTCTGTTTCGCTGATTGTCTTGCCCGTGGTTACCCTCTCAGGACGGACTCTCATCACGGCGGCGAAGACGCAAGTCATTGTTCTGGATGTGGAAGACCGTGATCCCGTCCAGCGCAGCGGGTAGGTATGAGGGCAGGTCTGCACTACCTGTCAGCGAGGCCCCTATGGCAAGCAGGGCTTGCCGTCGTGGCGCTCGGAAAGCGATCCGGCCACCCACCGCACATCGCGGCGTTCGCCATCGGACCGCTTTCATTGACCGTGACCCGTATGCCGAAGGAATCTCGGACAGCAGCAGGGGCGCTCCGCTCAACGCAGTGACCTGCGTTCCCCCTCTGCCCCGTTGGGGCATCTCCCCCACCCGGACGGGCGGTGGAGACCTAAGGGGTCGTAGCGCATATTCCTTATAGTAATAGAGGTGGATCGGATAACGCCCCCATGGGGCTATCACTTCATCAGATGTATTGAACAGGCGGCGACGCTTCATTGCAGCGAAGCGGAAATGACGGAAGCCGCCTCGAACGGCTGCGGTTAGCAGGCGGACGTCACTACTTCGATTTAAATTGAATCGGCTTACCTCGATTCGGTATTTCCCGTTCACCGGCATTATCCAGCCGGATGGAAAATAACTTAAGATGAATTTGAAGAAGTATGACCGCGACCTTCTGGCTGCCGTCGAATCCACCGACAAGACGTTCGCACCTCTATTCCGCCGGGCCATTGATCGCGGGCCATCGGCTCTCGAAGCGCTGCTGGCCGACCATGCGATCACACCCCCGGATACGGGCGCACGCACCTACCACTGTATGGCGCGAAACCAATACGTTCACGGTCACAACCACCATGGCGCGATCAGGGTCGCCAACGGCAAAGCTCGTCCTTCCGACTATCAGTTCTACGGAAATCCCCTCACAATCGACTCGGAAGGATCAGGGAC
>NZ_JBMDIO010000090.1:0-2501 GCF_057808725.1 Novosphingobium sp. FG90 | reverse complement strand
TGTCAACGGCGGAGCAAAAGTCGGCCATGGGGCGGCGTAAAACCAGGCCATCGTGTTACATGCCGGGGGGAGTGGCGTGAGGGCGTAGCCCGAGGGGCACTCCCCCCGGCATTTGCGTAATTTTCAGGGTCTGGTTTTGGCCTTGCGGGCCCGGCTGTGAGCGAGACGATAGCTTTCGCCATTCATCTCGAGGATGCTGACGTGATGGGTCAGGCGATCGAGGAGCGCGCCTGTGAGACGCTCGGATCCGAAGGTTTCGGTCCATTCGTCGAAGGGCAGATTGCTGGTGATCAAGGTGGAGCCGCGTTCGTAACGCTGAGAGATCAGCTCGAACAACAGTTCGGCGCCGGTCTTGGAGAGCGGTACGAAGCCCAGTTCGTCAATGATGAGCAGCTTGTATCCGACCATCTGCTTCTGGAAGCGCAGTAGTCGCCGCTCGTCGCGCGCCTCCATCATCTCGCTGACCAGCGCCGCCGCAGTGGTGAAGCCCACCGACAGCCCTTTCTGGCATGCTGCCAGTCCGAGCCCCAACGCTACGTGCGTCTTTCCGGTGCCCGATGGTCCCAGAGCGATGGCGTTCTCACGCCGCTCGATCCACTCGCAGCGCGCCATCTCGAGCACCTGCATCTTGTTGAGCCTGGGGATGACGGTGAAGTCGAAGGTGTCGAGGCTTTTGACGGCGGGGAAGCGCGCGGCCTTGATGCGCCGCTCGACCATACGACGCTCCCTGTCGATCATTTCCATCTCGACGAGACGGGCGAGGAAGCGGATATGATCGACGCCTTCTGCGGCACATTGCCGCGCGAGCTTGTGATGCTCTCGCAGGCACGTAGGCAGCTTGAGTGCCTTGAGATTGTGAGCGAGAAGAAGCTCCGGGGCCTGATCGCTCATGCGGCCTCCTGCTGGTCGGAGAGCAGGCTCAGATAGGCTCTGGCAAAAGTCTTCTCGACCGTGGTGCGTGGCAGGAAGGGATAGACGTCCAGGTCCAGCCTGGGCGGTACGCGTTCGACCCGGCACAGGACGAGGTGCTTGACGGCATCGAAGCCGATGGCGCCAAGATCAATGGCCTGTTCCACCGCCGCCTGGAGATCGGCGACGGTGAACGTTTCCAGCAGGCGCAGCACCTGTACATATTCACGCCTGCCATGTTTGTGCATGCGGCCTTCCATCAACCGCTGCAGTGTCGTGAACGCTTCGGGCAAATCCCAGCCCTGCAAAGGGGCGGCCTGGTCGAATGCATTGATCTTCTGCTCGATCAGCGGGAGATAATGGAGCGGGTCGAAGATAACCTCCTCGCGGGCATAGCAACGAGGATGACGGGCGATGACTTCGCTGCGGCAGCCGATCACCACCTCATCGACATAGGCCCTGATCCAGACCTCCTGATGGCCCCAGGCCACCGGAACCGAATAATCATTGGTCTTGTAGCGCACCAGGGATTGCGAGGAGACCCGCCCGCCGGTCTGATCGCAGGCCTCGAAGGGTGTAGCGGGCAAAGGCTGCATGGCCGCGAGATCGCGCTGCAAGCGCTCACCGATCGTCTCGCTCTCCCCGCGCACTTTGTCCTGCTGGCGCTTGCGGCATTGTTCCTCCAGCCACAGGTTGAAGGCCTCCCAGGTCGGGAACTTCGGGATCGGCACCATGAAATTGCGGCGGCAGTAGCCAACCAGCCCTTCCACATTGCCTTTCTCGTTACCCTTACCCGGGCGGGCATAGCGGTCGCGGATCACGTAATGCGACAGGAAAGCGCTGAACAGCGTGGCACGCTTGCGCGTGCCGTCTGGCAGGATCTTCGCCACAAGGCAGCGGTCGTTGTCATAGACGATCGAGCGCGGCACCGCGCCGAAGAACGCGAAGGCATGAACGTGTCCGTCCACCCAGGCCTCCGCCACCGCCGCCGGATAGGCCCGCACATAGCAGGCATCACTGTGCGGCAGATCAAGTGCGAAGAAGTAGGCCTTCTGCTCCACCCCGCCGATCTCCACCAGAGCTTCCCCGAAATCGGCCTGCGCATCTCCCGCCGGGTGCGCCAGCGGCACGAACATCTCCCGGCTGCGCTGCTCGCGCTCCCGGATGTAATCCTTGATGATCGTATAGCCGCCGGTGAAACCATGCTCGGTGCGCAAGCGGTCGAATACCCGCTTCGCCGTATGCCGCTGTTTGCGCGGGACGCCGCGGTCCCCTTCAAGCCATCCATCGATGATCGCCACAAACCCGTCCAGCTTCGGGCGCTGCGGTACAGACTGACGCCGGTAACCCGGTGGCGATGAAAACGACAGCATCTTGCGTACCGTATCGCGCGACACATTGAAACGCTTCGCCGCCGCCCGTTGGCTCATGCCATTCGCGCAAGCCAAACGGACCTGAAGATAAAGTTCCACGCTGTAGATCCCCACACCTCCCTGACTTCGCAGAAAGGCTTCAAGGTGGACGACTTTTACGCCGCCCGCAGCGGGACTATCCCGCCGCTAGCGTGGCCGAATATTGCTCCGCCGTTCTCA
>NZ_JBMDIO010000009.1:0-185577 GCF_057808725.1 Novosphingobium sp. FG90 | reverse complement strand
TCGTCATTGCGAGCGCAGCGAAGCAATCCAAGGCAACGCAAACCGCCCTGGATTGCTTCGCTGCGCTCGCAATGACGATGAGGGTTTGTCCCCTGCGGCCGATAGCTTACCGCCGACACTCACCAGAGGCGATCACGCGGTAGCCTTCGGCTTTGGCCATGCAGGCATTGCTGAAAGTCTGGCGATGGCGCCGCTTCTCCGCACAGACCGGCGCATACTCGCGGGTGCAGATCGCAGGCTTTTCCGGGCGAGGACGATGCGGCCGATCCGGCCCGGGCATCGTTTCCAGGCACCCTGCGAGAGCCAGTACCCCTGCGAGGCTCAATGCGCGCATGACGGTCAGCTTCATGGCAATCCCCTTCCTTTTGGCCTTATCGATCCGGCCTTTTCGGGCCAACCTATCGGGAGCCGGAACTTGCGCCCCTGAACCTGCGCTTGCAAGCATCATGCGGCCGAAACATCCAAATGCGCTGCACAATTGCCCGCATGGCTCCGTTGGCGAGCCGAACGCGGTGCCCACAAGACTCGCAATATTGCAAAGCCGCGACTAAGGGAGCCGCAAACGAATCCCTCGCAGGCAGGAAGCACCTCTCCCATGCGTATCGCGATCGCATCCGACCACGCCGCCGTCGACCTCAAGGCGACCTTGCGCGAATACCTCATCGAAGCCGGCCACGAAGTCGCCGACCTCGGCCCCGAAACCGCCGACCGCGTCGATTACCCCGATTACGGCTACAAGCTGGCCTCGGTCGTCGCTGACGGGACCGTGCAGTTCGGCGTCGCCCTGTGCGGCTCGGGCATCGGCATCTCGATCGCCGTCAACCGCGATCCCGCCTGCCGCTGCGCGCTGGTGGGCGAGCCGCTGTCGGCCGCCCTCGCCCGCGAGCACAACGACGCCAACGTCATCGCCATGGGCGCGCGCCTGACCGGCGAGGACATGGCCAAGGCCTGCCTCGACGCCTTCCTCTCCACCGAGTTCGGCGGCGGCCGCCATGCAGGCCGCGTCGAGAAGCTCTCCAATCCGTCCTTCTGAAGGAGCCAAGAATCATGACCCCAGAAACTGTGACTGGCGCAACCGCCATCCGTTCGCCCGGCTTCTTCACCGACGCGATTGCCCAGAGCGACCCCGCCGTCGCTGCCGCCATCGGCCACGAGCTGAAGCGTGAGCGCAAGCAGATCGAACTGATCGCGTCCGAGAACATCGTCTCCAAGGCCGTGCTCGAAGCGCAGGGCTCGGTGCTGACCAACAAGTACGCCGAGGGCTACCCCGGCAAGCGCTATTACCAGGGCTGCGAGCCTTCGGACGAAGTCGAAACCCTCGCCATCGAGCGCGCCAAGCAGCTGTTCGACTGCGGCTTCGCGAACGTCCAGCCCCACTCGGGCGCGCAGGCCAACGGCGCGGTGCTTCTCGCCACCGTCAAGCCCGGCGACACCATCATGGGCATGAGCCTCGACGCCGGTGGCCACCTCACCCACGGCGCCCGCGCGGCGCTTTCGGGCAAGTGGTTCAAGGCCGTGCAGTACGGCGTGACCAAGGACACCCACCTCATCGACTACGATGAGGTCGAGGCTCTGGCCAAGGAGCATCAGCCCAAGCTCATCATCGCGGGCGGCTCGGCCTATCCGCGCGTGATCGACTTCAAGCGCATGCGCGAGATCGCCGACGCCGTCGGCGCGCTGTTCCAGGTCGACATGGCGCACTTCGCCGGCCTCGTCGCGGCCGGTCTGCACCCCTCGCCGTTCCCGCACGCGCACATCGCCACCACCACCACGCACAAGACGCTGCGCGGCCCCCGTGGCGGCATGATCCTCACCAACGACGAAGCGCTGGCCAAGAAGATCAACTCGGCGGTATTCCCCGGCCTGCAGGGCGGCCCGCTGATGCACGTCGTGGCCGCCAAGGCGGTCGCCTTCGGTGAAGCGCTGCGTCCCGAGTTCAAGGACTACGCCGCGCGCGTGATCGAGAACGCGCAGGTTCTGGCAGCCACCCTCAAGGAGCGCGGCGCCGCGATCGTCTCGGGTGGCACCGACACGCACCTCGCGCTGATCGACCTCTCGCCGCTGGGCGTTACCGGCAAGGACGCCGACGAGGCGCTGGAGCGTGCGGGCATCACCTGCAACAAGAACGGCATCCCGTTCGACCCGCTGCCGCCGATGAAGACCAGCGGCATCCGCGTGGGTTCGCCCGCCGGCACCACCCGCGGTTTCGGCCCGGAAGAGTTCCGCGAGATCGGCAACATGGTCGCCGACGTTCTCGACGGTCTTGCCAAGTGCGGCGAAGCAGGTGACGCTCAGGTGGAGCAGAACGTTCGCACGCGCGTTGAAGCGCTGTGTGATCGTTTCCCCATCTACGAGGACTAAGTCTATGACCGACCCGCAGCGCCCCCAGAACTCCGGCCATTTCGTCAACGATGCCCGTGAGGAACTCGCCGGAATGCTCAAGGATGGCATGGCCCATCCCTCGACCAAGCCGGTTCTGATCTGGGGTGCTGCGGGCGCGGTTGCGGGCGCGTTCCTGCCCTTCGTCTCCATCGGCCTCGGGCTGGCGGCGGGCGCGGGGTACAAGTTCTACAAGCGCGTTCGCCCTGAATGAAAGTAACCTGCTGAATGCGCTGTCCTTTCTGCGCCCACGACGATTCCCAGGTCAAGGACAGCCGCCCGACCGAGGATGCCACCGCGATCCGTCGCCGCCGCCAGTGTTCCAGCTGCGGCGCACGCTTCACGACGTTCGAGCGTGTGCAGCTGCGCGAGATCGTGGTGGTCAAGAGCAACGACGGCGAGGGTCACGAACGCCGCGAGCCGTTCGACCGCGCCAAGATCGAGCAGTCGGTCACCCTCGCCTGTCGCAAGCGCGGCATCGACCGCGAGAAGATCGAGCGGCTGGTTTCAGGCGTGCAGCGCCAGGTCGAGACGATCGGCGAGAACGAGGTGCCATCGCGCGTCATCGGCGAACTGGTGATGGAAGGGCTGCGTCAGCTCGACTCAGTGGCTTATATCCGCTTCGCCAGCGTCTACCGCGCCTTCAACGAGGCGAAGGATTTCGAGGAATTTGCAGGGACCGTGCGCGATGTCGGCGTCAATTGAAATGAAGCAGCCCGTCATCGTACTGGTCCGCCCGCAGTTGGGCGAGAACATCGGCAAGGCCGCGCGCGCGATGCTCAACTTCGGGCTGACCGAAATGCGCCTCGTCTCCCCGCGCGACGGCTGGCCCAACCCCTCGGCAGGCCCGGCGGCGGCCGGCGCGGACGAGGTGCTGGAAAAGGCCGAGGTCTTCGAGACGCTCGCCGAAGCGGTTCACGACTGCGCGAACGTCTACGCCACCACCGTGCGCAAGCGCGGCGTCACCAAGCCCGTCGTCACGCCCGAGGAAGCCGCGCAAGAGGTCTACGCGGCGACGGGGCGCTCGGCCTACGTATTCGGGCCGGAGCGTTCGGGGCTGGAGACCGACGACGTGGCGTTGGCCCGCGCGATCCTGACGGTGCCGATCAACCCCGAATTCGCCTCGCTCAACCTGGCGCAGGCGGTAATCCTGTGCGCCTACGAATGGTCGAAGGGTGCGGCCCTCGCGCAGCCGACGGTCGAGGACCTGCTCCCCCCTGCCCCGCAGGACGAGTTGGAAGGCATGATCCAGCAGTTCGAGAAAGTGCTGGAGCCGACCAAGTACTTCTACCCCGAGAGCCGCGCCGCCGCGACCCGCCGCACGCTGCGCAACATGCTGACCAAGCCAGGCTGGAACAGCCTCGAAGTGCGCACGATGCGCGGGGTGCTGAGTGCGCTCGGCGGTAACCGGCGGCCGAAGACTCCCGAAGCCTGAGGCAGGTTTTCCATTTGCTGAATTATTGCTGTTGCTTAGAATATGGGTGACTACAGTTTTGGGGACCCATCCATAATGATCCGCATCATAGCCGTCGCCGCGATGGCGATCGCCACGTTCTCGCCTGCCCTCGCCAAGGACAAGGCCGTCGAAGTCGTTTCTCCCGACAAGAAGGTCTGCCGCTTCGAGGCGCCGACCGGCACCATCATGCGCAAGCGGGTCTGTCACACAGTTGCCGAATGGCAGGCGATCGACGCTGCCGGAGCCGGTCAGGCCGGGCAGATGGTCGGCCGTGCCAATACCATGGGCAGCCCCGGCGGCCTCGGCCAGTAAGGCAACGACGACAGGTAGCTTGACTTTCGTGGCCCAGTCAGTATGGGCCACCCCTTCACGTGGCACCTGCTTTTTGCAGGTTCGTCCATTCGGCCCCGCACTCCCGGTGAAGCGGCGGCCGCATCCGGCATGATAGGTCGGATGGTGCGCTCCGGGAGAAACATGGATCGTGCACCACATCGGCTGCACGGCAAGCAGATTGAAGGACGACATATGTCGAAGCGTCAAAGCTCGAAGTACAAACTCGACCGCCGCATGGGCGAGAACATCTGGGGCCGTCCCAAGAGCTCGGTCAACCGCCGCAGCTACGGCCCGGGCCAGCACGGCCAGCGCCGCAAGAGCAAGGTTTCGGACTACGGTCTGCAGCTGCGCGCCAAGCAGAAGCTCAAGGGCTACTACGGCGACGTGACCGAGAAGCAGTTCAAGCGCACCTACCAGGAAGCGTCGGCCATGAAGGGCGACACCAGCCAGAACCTGATCGGTCTGCTGGAACAGCGCCTGGACATGATCGTGTACCGCGCCAAGTTCGCGCCGACGATCTTCTCGGCCCGCCAGATCGTTTCGCACGGCCACATCCGCGTCAACGGCGTGAAGTGCAACATCGCCTCGCGCCGCGTGAAGGTCGGTGACATCATCACCCTGGGCAACAAGGCCAAGGAAATGGCTCTCGTGCTCGAAGCGCAGAACCTGCCCGAGCGCGAAGTGCCCGACTACGTCGCTCAGGACGGCACCGACAAGGTGACCTTCGTCCGCGTTCCGACGCTCGACGAAGTGCCCTACCCGGTGAAGATGGAACCGAATCTGGTCGTCGAGTTCTACTCGCGCTGATCCGGTTCTCCGGCAACGGAAACAAGAAAAGGCGGTCCTTCGGGGCCGCCTTTTTCTTATGTGTTTCGAACTGTTCAAACGACACGAAAAATTACACGATTTGCAGCACTTGTAAGGGAACTGCCGCCGAGATCGGGCATTAGCCTAGCATCATGACTCGCTACCGTTTCATAACCCCGCACCGCACCGGCAAATGGTACAATGATCTCAGGACCGCGCAGCGCCATGCCTGCGAGATCGGTGCCGGATTTCTGGATGAGATGACCGGACGCTTCGTCGCCTATGTCGAAACGATGCTGGAAGTCATGCACGGCGAGGACGCCGCAGCCGACGCCCCCGCCTAACGCCGGTTCGTTCAGCGAACGCTGATCCCAAGTTCGCTCAAGAGTTGCCCGGCCTGGGTGCGCGAGATTATCGCACCACGAAACAGCGTTGCATCCACAAGCCGCAGGCCGCCAAGGTCGGCCCCGCGAAGGTCTGCGCCATCGAAGCGCGCGCCTGTCAGTTCAGCGTCCCGCAGGCTGCAATCATGCATCGCCACCTGCCGAAAATCACACCGTGTGAGATCGGCCTGGGAAAAGTCGACCTGCTGCAGCGTCGCACCCCGGAACGAATGCCCCGCAAGGCGCGCGTTGACCAGCAATGTCTCCTCGAACACCGTGTCGAGCGTCGCGGCATCCGTCATGTCTGCGCCGGTCAGCTTGCACCGCATGATCCTTGCCGACGCCAGTGAGGCACGCCTGAACGAGGCGTTGTTGAAGTCGCTTGCGTGAAAACGTGCGCCATCGAGATCGCTGCCGGTGAAGTTGGCGAAGGCCGCCCTGCAGGACTTCCAGGTGGTTCCATCGAGCTTGGCTTTGCTGAAATCGACCCGACGCAGGCTGCACGACTCGAAAGTCCAGCCCCACAAGTCGAACCCGGCAAGTTCCGCATCGTCGAGGTCGCAGCCGACAAGATGGCGCACAGATGCCGGAAGGCTTTCCAGATCCGCCGCTGCCAGGGTCCGATCGCGAACGACGCCATCCGTAATCTCATCCATGTTGTCGCCCCGTCCGCCGCTCATTCCTTTCGGAAATAATCCCGCCGGAAATCCGCCGCGAACGCCGCAAAGCGCTGCTCCCCAATCGCGTCGCGCATGCCCTGCATCAGTTGCTGGTAGAACGAGAGGTTGTGCTCGGTCAGCAGCATCGCGCCGAGCATCTCGCCCGCCTTGATCAGATGGTGGATGTAGGCGCGGCTGTAGGTGCGGCAGGTCGGGCACTTGCAGCGCTCGTCGATCGGGCCGGTGTCCTCGGCGTGACGGGCGTTGCGCATGTTGAGCGGGCCGTTCCAGGTGAACGCCTGCCCGTTGCGGCCCGAGCGGGTGGGCAGCACGCAGTCGAACATGTCGACGCCGCGCTCGACCGCGCCGACGAGGTCATCGGGCTTGCCCACGCCCATCAGGTAGCGCGGACGGTCCGCGGGAAGCTGGCCCGGCGCGAATTCCAGCGTGGCGAACATCGCCTCCTGCCCCTCGCCCACGGCAAGCCCGCCGATCGCGTAGCCGTCGAAGCCGATCTCCGTGAGGGCATCGGCGCTGGTCTTGCGCAGGCCTTCGTCCAGAGCGCCCTGCTGGATGCCGAACAGCGCCGAGCTTTCCGCATGCGCGCCGCCCTGATCGAAGGCGTCGCGGCTGCGCTTGGCCCAGCGCATCGACATTTCCATCGAGCGGGCGATGACATCGCGCGGCTGGTCGATCTTCGGGCACTCGTCGAAGCACATGACGATGTCCGAGCCGAGCAGGCGCTGGATCTCCATAGAGCGCTCGGGGCTGAGCATGTGGCGCGAGCCGTCGATGTGGCTGGCAAAGGTCACGCCTTGCTCGGTGATCTTGCGCAGGTCCGACAGGCTCATCACCTGATAACCGCCGCTGTCGGTCAGGATCGGGCGGTCCCAGTTCATGAACTTGTGCAGGCCGCCGAGCCGCGCGACGCGCTCGGCGCCGGGGCGCAGCATCAGGTGATAGGTATTGCCAAGCAGGATGTCGGCGCCGGTCGCACGCACGTCCTGCGGCTTCATCGCCTTGACGGTGGCGGCGGTGCCGACCGGCATGAAGGCGGGCGTGCGGATTTCGCCGCGACGCATCTGGATGGTGCCGGTGCGGGCCTTGCCGTCGGTGGTGTGGATGGAGAACTGGAAACGAGGCTTCATGCCCCGCCCGTTACAGCGATCAGAACCCGTAGACCAGCGAGAAGCGCGAGATCGTATCGGTCTTGAGCGATCCGCTCGGCGGCCGGGTCTCGTGCTCGATCGAGTAGGACAGCTTCGCCTTGAGGCCCTTCATCATCCCCGCCTCGATCGCGGTCATCGAGGTGAAGGTGTTGTTGTCCGAGCCGATGTAGCTGCTGGCGTCCTGCGTCAGCTTGATCGTCGGGTTGATCGTCCAGTCGAAGTCGATCGAGGTCAGCACCGACCATGTCGTCTGGTTGACGTCGTCGACGTAGTTGGTGGCGCGGAATGCCGGACCCGCTTCCAGTGCCAGCGTCATACCGGGGCGGTTGAGCACGCGGTAACCGAGACCGCCCGAGAGTGTGTAGCGGTCAGCGAAGCCCTGAATCCGGTCGCGCTCGTACTGGGTGCGGCCATATGTGAAGAAGCCGTCGTTCAGCGTGTAGCGCGGCTGGTAGCTGGCCGAATACTGCTCGCGCGTAATCGTGCCGCGATCCTCCTGATAATCGGCGTTGGCCTGGATGATGTGCTCCCACTTGATGCCCTTGCGGTTGAGCTTGAGCGCGGCGGTCACCCCGAAGTTGTCGGTGTTGCCGGTGGAGCGGAAAGCGCCAACCTCGATCTGGCCCTTCCACAGTTCGAGCACGCCCGAGGCACGGATGCGGGCCAGTTCGGCCTCGGTCTTGGCGGCGATCTCCTTGGCGCGGCGGTCGTTGTAGGCCCGCTGCATGTCGCGGATCTCGTCCTTGTCGTAAGGCTGGGTCTGCTGCGCAAACTTGACCATCGCGGACACGGAGGCCCCGTCGTCGGTCTTCATCGCGGCTTCCAGCAGTGCGCGCACCGCCAGCGGCAGACGCGGACGCTCCGCCTTCACGTAAGGCACGAACTCGGGATAATCCGGCAGGTCGAGCACCAGCGGCGGAGGCGGGAGCGGCACAAGAACGAGCGGCTCGTCGAACTGGAACACTTGCGCATGGGCGGGAACGGCAAGCAGCATAACGGGAAGGCCGGAGAGGACCGGTCGGAGCATCGTCATGCTGCAAACGCTAACGCCTCACGTGCGCAAACGCCACCCGCTCTTGAAAATCCATGTGATAAATCCGACGCAGACGATGAGGAAAAGCAGTGTCAGGCCAAGCGACAGTGCAATCGGAACGTCGGAACTGCCGTAGAACGTCCAGCGCAGCCCGTTGACGAGGTAGACCACCGGGTTAGCCATCGCCACCTGACGCCATGGCTCGGGCAGCATCTCGATCGAGTAGAAGGTGCCGCCCAGGAACGTCAGCGGGGTCAGGATCAGCAGCGGTACGATCGTCAGCTTCTCGAAGCTGTCCGCCCAGATGCCGAGGATGAAGCCGAACAGCGAGAAACTGGCGGAAACCAGCAGCACGAAGAAGAAAGCATAGACCGGATGCGCGATCGAGTAGTCGACGAAGAAGCTGGCCGTCGCCAGGATGATCGCGGCAAGGATCAGCGACTTGGTCGCGGCCGCGCCGACGAAGCCGACGAGGGTTTCGGCGACGCCCACGGGCGCGGAGAGCAGTTCGTAGATCGCGCCGGTGAAGCGCGGCATGTAGATGCCGAAGCTGGCGTTGGAGACGCTTTCGCCAAGGATCGTCAACAGCAGCAGGCCGGGCACGATGAAGGCGCCATAGTTGAGGCCGTCGACCCCGCTCTTCATCTGGCCGCCGATCGCGGCACCGAAGACGACGAAGTAGAGCGTGGTGGTCAGCACCGGCGCAAGGATAGACTGCATCGCCGTGCGGAAGGCGCGCATCAGCTCCTGCTTGTAGATGGTCCAGGCGGAGCGGGCGTTGAACAGGCTCATGCGGCGGTATCCTGAGCAGGAGCGTCGGGGCCTTCGAGCAGGTTCACGAAGATGTCCTCCAGGCTCGATTCGTGGATGTCGATCGCCGTGTAGTCGATCCCGGCGCGGGTCAGCGCCTTGGTGAGTTCGGCGACTTCGGCGGTGCCCGCAGACGCCCCCTCCCCGCCGCCACCACGATAGACGAGCGTGCGGCCGTCCTCGGAGAGCGTCACGGGGAATGCGGCGACCTCGGCGGGGACTTCGGCCAGCGGCTGCGCTAGCGTGATCAGCGCTTCGGTGCGGCCGAGGCGTTCCATCATCGCCGCCTTTTCGTCCACCATCAGGATCTCGCCCTTGCGGATGATACCGACGCGGTCGGCCATTTCCTCGGCTTCCTCGATGTAGTGGGTGGTGAGGATGACCGTGGTGCCGCGCTCGCGCAGGAGGGCGATCTGCTTCCACATGTCGCGGCGCAGTTCGACGTCGACGCCTGCGGTCGGCTCGTCGAGGAACAGCAGTTCGGGCTCGTGCGCCAGCGCCTTGGCGATCAGCACGCGGCGTTTCATGCCGCCCGAGAGGTTGCGGATCTGCTCGTCGCGCTTTTCCCAGAGGCTGAGCGCCTTGAGGATGTCCTCGACCAGCGCCGGGTTGGGGGCGAGCCCGAAGAGCCCGCGCGAATGATTGACCGAGCGCAGCACCGGCTCGAACATGTCGGTCGCCAGTTCCTGCGGGACGAGGCCGACGCGCTTGCGCAAGGTGCGCCAGTGGCGGTCCATGTCCTCGCCGAACGCGGTGATCGTGCCCGAAGTCGGGCGCACCATGCCGCAGACCGCGCCGATCAGCGTGGTCTTGCCCGCACCGTTCGGCCCGAGCAGGGCGAAGATCTCGCCCTTGTTGATGGTGAGATCGACGCCCTTGAGCGCCGTGAAACCGCCTGCGTAAGTCTTCGTCAGGCCGCTGATTTCGAGGATAGGCTGCATAGCCGCATGAATGGGGCCGAAACGGTCCGGTTCCAAGCCCCCCGGCGCAGTATCTTTTGCAATGCGGCGTTGAGGAGATCAGCGCCGCCGATAGGGCTCGCAGGCGATCCCATCGTTATCGCCGTCGAGATTCGGATTGTAGCCCGGCTGCCCGCGCCGCATCGGAGCGGCACCGGCAGCGCGCGCCTCGGCACAACTGCGGAATGCGCCGGAGGCAACCGGGCGTTCCCCGACCGGGCGCGCTGCGGCGGCGGACACGACGCGCGGCGCTGAACCTCGCGGATTGGCGGCGCGATAGACTGCGGGCACATCGAACTCGGACCCCCAGATGCCTGCGCGCTGCGCCTTGCTGCGATCGGCGAGCGCCGCATAACTGGCAGGCGCATTTTCGAGCGCGATCGCCAGCCCCTTTTCCAGCATCGCCGCTGCAAGATCCACGCCCCCTGCCCGGCAGCTTGCGACCGTCCGGCCGTAGACATCCCGGTCGCGCGAGGAACATGTCAGTTGCCGGGCATCGACCATGGTACGCAAGGTGGCCGCCGCGTCGGAACCGCAACTCCAGTTGCTCCACCCTACGCGGCAGGTCTGGCGATATTCGGGCGCATCGATGCCAAACAGCCGCACCTCGCGCCCGCCGACGAACAGGGAATCGCCGTCCACCGCCCGGCCCGCGCCTGTGAAGTCCTCTGCCGCTGCGGGAGACGCCGCAGCGACCAGCAATACCGGCAATATCCAGGATTTCATGCGTCCGCCCCCATGTGCCCGGACTTTCCCGGGCATTGGGACCGACAGTGCGCCGCAAAGGCTTACAGCAATTTAACAGCCATCCGTAACTTCCGCGTAACCACGCAAGTCACGGAAGCAGCAGCGAGGAATCCCCGTAGCTGTAGAAGCGATAGCCGTTGGCGATGGCATGGGCGTAGACCGCCTGCATCTTCTCCAGCCCCATCAGTGCCGAGACCAGCATCATCAGCGTGGACTTGGGCAGGTGGAAATTGGTCATCAGTCCGTCGACCGCGCGGAAGCGGTAACCGGGGGTGATGAAGATCGCGGTATCGCCCTCAAACGGGCGGATCACGCCGTCTTCGCCCGTCGCGCTTTCGAGCAGGCGCAGCGAGGTGGTGCCTACCGCGATCACCCGTCCACCAGCAGCGCGCGCGGCGTTGAGGCGGTCGGCGGTGGCCTGGTCGATGCGGCCGAACTCGGCGTGCATTTGATGGTCCACGGTGTCGTCGGCCTTGACCGGCAGGAAGGTCCCGGCGCCGACATGAAGTGTCAGAGTTTCGCGCACCACGCCCGCCGCATCCAGCGCCTCGACCAGTTCGGGGGTGAAATGCAGTGCCGCCGTGGGCGCGGCGACGGCGCCCTTCTCGCGCGCGAACATCGTCTGGTAGTCGCTGGCGTCGGCCTCGTCGGCCGGGCGCTTGCCTGCGATGTAAGGGGGCAATGGCATGCGGCCTGCGCGTTCGAGCAGGACTTCGACCGGCTCGTCACCCTCGAAGGCGAGGGTCCAGCTGCCGTCCGGAAGGCGGGTTTCGGCGATGGCGGTGACTTCCGACGGGAAGGCGATGCGGTCGCCTTCGCGCAGGCGCTTGGCGTTGCGCACGAAAGCCTGCCAGCGGCGCAGGTCAATGCGCTTGTGGAGCGTGGCGCCGATGCGGGCCTCGCCGCGCGTACCTTCGAGTTGCGCGGGGATGACGCGGGTGTCGTTGAAGACGAGGACGTCGCCCGCTCGCAGTTGCGCAGGCAGGTCGCGCACGTGATGGTCGGCGAAGGGGGTGTCGCCGTCCACCACCAGCATCTTCGCCGCATCGCGCGGACGCGCCGGACGCAGGGCGATGCTTTCGGGCGGAAGGTCGAAGTCGAAGAGGTCTACGCGCATGGCGGCGCGCTAGACCAGAGCGGAGTTCGGGGCAAGGCTGTGGGGCCTCAGACCAAGCTCGTCGAAGCTCCGGCATGGACAGCAGGGTATCGCAAATGGCGCTCGCGGCCTACCCCATCGTCACCCTGAACTTGTTTCAGGGTCCATCGGGCGGCGTAACCGGAGGGTTCATGTCACCATGTGCCCACGCGGTTTACTGCGACACAGCACCGGGTGTGGGGCACGATGGACCCTGAAACAAGTTCAGGGTGACGAAAAGCCCCCCACCAGTAGCCCCCTCAGTTCGACTGCGAGTTGTTCAGATCCGAAACCGAAGGCGCCTTGAGCGCCGGCGCGGCAGGCGCAACCGGCGCCGCCGGAGCAGGCTTGTTCTCCGACGCCAGCGAGGCCTGGACGATCTTCGTCGGGTCCTCGGGCGGTTCACCGCGATGGATCGCATCGACATACTGCATGCCCGAGATCACACGGCCGAACACCGTGTACTTCTTGTCCAGCGCGAAGCGCGGGTAAAAGACGATGAAGAACTGGCTGTTGGCGCTGTTCGGATCGTTGGTGCGCGCCATCGACACGGTGCCGCGCAGGTGCGGCATCGTATTGAACTCTGCCTGCAGGTCGGGAAGCTGCGAGCCACCCTGCCCGGTGCCCGTCGGGTCGCCGGTTTGCGCCATGAAGCCGTCGATCACGCGGTGAAAGATCTGGCCGTTGTAGAAGCCCTGCGCCACCAGCGTCTTGATCCGCTCGACGTGGTGCGGAGCCCACTGCGGCATCAGGCGGATGGCAACGCGGCCGCCGTCCGACAAGTCGAGCAGGAGCACGTTCTCGGGCTCATGCGTGATGTCGGTGTCGATCGTGGTCGGCAGCGGCGGAGGCGTCGGCGTGGCCGCAGCCTCGTCCTTTTTGTCCTTGTCCTTCGCGATGGCCGGGGCCGCAACGAGGGCGGCGCCGAGCATCAGCGCGGTCAGGGGGAGGCGAAACTTCATGTATCTGTCACCTGGGCAATAAACGGCCGAGCCGCGTAATCGGACGCGATAAAGCGCCCGCGCTGTCGGCACAATGAATGATTTCCACGCGGACCCGCCCATCCGCGCAAGCTCAGTAGTCCCCCAGCAATCCGTTCTTGGCGATCCGCGCGACGACGTCCTCACGTACCGCCGGGCTCACGAACTTCGCGATGTCGCCCCCGAACATCGCGATTTCCTTGACCAGCTTGGACGCAATCGGCTGCAGGCTCACGTCCGCCATCAGGAACACCGTCTCGATGGTGGAATTGAGCTGCTGGTTCATGCCGGCCATCTGGTACTCGTATTCGAAGTCCGCCACCGCGCGCAGGCCGCGCACGATCACGCTGGCGCCCTGCACTTGCGCGAACTTCATCAGCAGCGCATTGAAGCCGACGACGCTGACGTTGTCGATCCCCATCGCCGCGACCTCACGCTCGACCATGGCCATGCGCTCGTCCGGCGTGAACAGCGGGTTCTTCGACGGATTGGTGGTCACGCCGATGATCAGCTTGTCCACCAGCTTGGCGCCGCGCCGGATGATGTCGGCATGGCCCAGCGTGATCGGGTCGAAAGTGCCGGGGTAGACGCCGATACGCTCAGCCGAAGCCATCAGTGATCCCTCTCGATGATGTAGCGCGCGACGGCGCGCAGCAGGTCGGCTTCCTTGCCGTGCTGGGCAAGGTGGCCGACGGCCTGCTCGACCAGCATGCGCGCCTGTTCGCGCGCGCGTTCAGGGCCGAGCAGCGAGACGAAGGTTTCCTTGCCCGCCGCCGCGTCCTTGCCCACGGCCTTGCCCGCGAGCGCGGCGTCGCCTTCATGGTCGATCAGGTCGTCGGCGATCTGGAAGGCGAGGCCGATGTCACGGGCATAGCCGCGCAGATGCGAGCGGCCCTCGGGCGGAATGCGGCCGAGGATCGCGCCCATCTCCACCGCCGCGCCGAGCAGCGCGCCGGTCTTGAGCTGCTGAAGCCGGGTGACGGTCTGCAGGTCGAACTCGCTGGTTTCGGCGACGAGGTCCATCATCTGCCCGCCTGCCATCCCCTGCGCGCCGCTGGCGTGGCCGAGCGTGCGGACGAGTTCGATGCGGGTGAAGGGATCGGGCGTGGTCGCCGGATCGGACAGGACCTCGAACGCGAAGGCGTGGAGCGAATCGCCTGCCAGCACCGCCGTCGCTTCGTCGAAGGCGATATGCAGCGTCGGCTTGCCGTGGCGCAGGGCGTCATCGTCCATGCACGGCAGGTCGTCGTGGATCAGCGAATAGACGTGGATCGATTCGATGGCGATGCCCGCCCGGATCGCCGCTTCACGCTGAACGCCGTACATCTCGGCGACGCTGGCGAGCAGCAGCGGACGCAGCCGCTTGCCCCCACCGATCGCGGCATAGCGCATCGCCTCCACCAGCTTGGCACGGACATCGTCGGGAACGGCAAGCAGCGCGTCGAAGGCGCCGTCGATCTCCTCGGCGATCCGCGCGAGGCCCTCTGCCAGCAGCGAATCGGGCGCGGCCACTTCGGTCACAGGTCGAAAGGCTGGGTGCCCGCCGCCGCGCCGTCCGGCCCGGCGACGATACGCTCGATCCGCGCCTGCGCGGCGTCGAGGCGCTTCTGGCAATGCTGGCGCAGCTTCTCGCCCTTTTCATAGAGCGAGATCGAATCTTCCAGTGGCACGTCGCCGCTTTCGAGCTGGCGCACGATGGTTTCCAGCGCGCGCAGTGCATCCTCGAAGCTGAGCGTGTCGATGGTCGAAGTTTCGGATTCCATGGGCAAGCAATGGCGCTCGGCGCAGTAACGGTCAAGGTGGCGGCAGTATTTACCCGTCGTGACGTCCTGTGGAACACTCTGGTGCCGCTAGCCCCCGTTTAGGTGCCGTTGAGTGCCGTTATGTCCATACGCTCTGGCGCAGGCGGAAAGACGCGGCTAAGGGCTCCCCCATGAGCGGAATCACCCCTGACGTCGTCGAGGCGCATGGCCTCAATCCCGAAGAATACGAGCGCGTCCTGAATGCGCTGGGCCGCGAGCCGAACCTCGTGGAACTCGGCATTTTCTCGGTGATGTGGTCGGAGCACTGCTCGTACAAGTCGAGCCGCTTCCACCTCAAGAAGCTCCCCACCGAGGCGCCCTGGGTGATCTGCGGCCCCGGCGAGAACGCGGGCGTGATCGACATCGGCGACGGACAGGCCGCCATCTTCAAGATGGAAAGCCATAACCACCCCAGCTATATCGAGCCTTATCAAGGGGCTGCGACCGGGGTCGGCGGTATCCTGCGCGATGTCTTCACCATGGGCGCGCGCCCGGTGGCGAACATGAACGCCCTGCGCTTCGGCCGCCCCGATCACCCGAAGATGAAGCACCTCGTCAAAGGCGTGGTCGCTGGCATCGGCGGCTACGGCAACTGCGTGGGCGTGCCCACCGTCGGCGGCGAGACGAACTTCCACAAGGCCTACGACGGCAACATCCTCGTCAACGCGATGACTGTGGGCGTCGCCGATACGAACAAGATCTTCTATTGCGCCGCCACCGGCCTCGGTAACCCGATCGTCTACGTCGGCTCCAAGACCGGCCGCGACGGCATCCACGGCGCCACCATGGCCTCGGCCGATTTCGGCGACGATATCGACGAAAAGCGCCCCACCGTGCAGGTCGGCGATCCCTTCGTCGAGAAGCTGCTGATCGAAGCCTGCCTCGAGCTGATGGCGACCGACGCGATCGTCGCGATTCAGGACATGGGCGCGGCGGGCCTCACCTCTTCGTCGGTCGAGATGGCCAGCAAGGGCGGCGCGGGCATCCGCCTGAACATGAACAAGGTGCCGTGCCGCGAAGAGGCGATGACGCCCTATGAAATGATGCTGAGCGAAAGCCAGGAGCGCATGCTCATGGTGCTCCAGCCCGGCAAGGAAGCCATGGCCGAGGCCATCTTCAAGAAGTGGGAACTGGACTTCGCGGTCATCGGTGAAGTCACCGACACTGGCCATATGGTGCTGGAATTCGACGGCGAAGTGGTCTGCGACATTCCGCTCGGCCCCCTCGCCGACGATGCCCCGGAATACGAGCGCCCCTACGTCTCGCCTGAGGAATACAAGGCCTGGGCGGCCGTCCCGGCGCTCGGCGAGGTGCCGGAAAGCACCGACATCGGCGCGGATCTGCTCAAGCTGATGGGCGGCGCGGACCTCGCTTCACGCAAGTGGATCTGGGAACAATACGACAGCCAGGTCGGCGCGGACACCATGCAGAAGTCCGGCGGCGACGCGGCCGTCGTGCGCGTCCATGGTACGCAGAAGGCGCTTGCGATCAGCACCGACTGCTCGCCCCGCTACTGCTACGCCGACCCCTACGAAGGCGGCAAGCAGGCGGTCGCCGAGACCTATCGCAACATCAGCGCGGTCGGCGGTCTGCCGCTGGCGATCACAAACTGCCTCAACTTCGCCAACCCGCAGCGCCCCGAGATCATGGCGCAGATCGTCGGCTGCCTTGGCGGCATGGGCGATGCATGCCGCGCGCTGGATTACCCGATCGTCTCGGGCAACGTCTCGCTCTACAACGAGTCCAAGGCCACAGGCGGCGGCTCGGCGATCCTGCCGACTCCGGCGATCGGCGGCGTCGGCATCCTCGCCGACCACGACAAGATGGCCACCGTCGCTTTCAAGGCCGAAGGAGAGGAAATCTTCCTGCTCGGCGGCGAAGGCACGCACCTCGGCCAGTCGCTGTGGCTCAAGGACATCGGCGGAAAGGAAGCCGGTGAAGCTCCGAAAGTCGACCTCAAGCTGGAAGCCCACAACGGCGGCGTCGTCCGGGGCTGGATTGGCGAAGGCAAGGTGACAGCGGTACACGACGTCAGCGACGGCGGCCTGATCGTCGCGCTGGCCGAGATGGCGCTGGCAAGCGGCCTCGGCTGCACGCTGGACGCGGACCTCACCACCGCGCAGGCGTTCGGCGAGGACCAGTCGCGCTATGTCGTTACCGCGCCTGCGGGAACTGTCCTGCCGGAAGCCGTGAAGATCGGCACCGTTGGCGGCACCGCGGTCGCAGGCGTGGAAATCTCCGCGCTGCGGCAGGCCAACGAAGCGTTCTTCAAGGACTGGATGGAGGGCTGAACCCCCTTACCCCGGTCCTTCGGGACAAAAGAAAACCCCGGCGCTCGAAAGAGCGGCCGGGGTTTTCTTTGGCTTCGCGTCTGGCCGATGGGGCTTCGACAAGCTCAGCCTGAGCGGGAACGGGGGTTTGTCTTCGAACTCGCTCCACCTTGGGAACGGGGCGGTTTACACCAACCCCGCTCACCCTGAGCTTGTCGAAGGGTCGCCCCCGCGTTTTCAGTACCTTACCAGCTCTTCTTCGGCTTCTTGTGGAACGGCTTGCCGCCGCCACCGGCCGGACGGTCCTGACGCGGACCGGTCGGGCGAGCGCGGTACGGGGCCGAGCCCTCGCCGCCGGGACCATCGGAACGCGGACCGTTGCCATGCGGACGACGGCCACGACCCTGCGGGCCTTCGCGGTCGCGGCTGCGGTGACGGGCAGCGTCACGCGGCGCATCGGGCGCCCGCTCGATGAGGATGGTAGCTTCATACTCGCCGTCCGCACGCGCAGTGCGGGCGACGGCGCGCTCGAACTGCTCGGCCTGTGCGGCAGGGATCTGGAAGTAGGTCTGGTCGCCGTTGATACGGATCTGGCCGACCGCATCGCGGGTGACATGGCCGCGGCGGCACAATACCGGCAGGATCCAGCGCGCTTCGGCCCGCTCATCACGGCCGACGTTCATGCGGAACCACACCACGTCGTCGAAGCCCGGACGCTCGCGCTTCTGGCGGGCTTCAGGCGAATTGCCCAGCAGTTCCTCGGGCTGCGGCATCGAAGCGCGATGCGCGCGCACCAGCGCGGCGGCGACGTCCTCGGCGCTCATGGATTCAAGAACCACCTTGGCCAGTTCGCGGTCGTCTTCTTCAACATCCACTGGCACCAGCAGCTTCTCGAGCAGACGGTCGCGGTCCTGCGCACGGATCGCTTCGGGCGTCGGAGCCTCGCCCCATTCCGCCTCGATGCGAGCGCCGCGCAGCATCATCTCCACGCGGCGACGGCGCGGATACGGCACCAGCAGGACCGCCGTGCCCTTCTTGCCCGCACGGCCGGTACGGCCCGAACGGTGCTGCAGGGTCTCTGCATCGCGCGGGATCTCGACGTGGACGACGAGGCTGAGCGACGGCAGATCGATGCCGCGCGCGGCGACGTCGGTGGCGACGCAGACCTTGGCGCGGCGGTCACGCAGCGCCTGCAGCGCGTTGTTGCGCTCGTTCTGCGAATGCTCGCCCGAGAGCGCCACGGCGGAGAAGCCGCGCTCCACCAAGGTGGCGTGCAGGTGCTTCACGTTGTCGCGCGTGGCGCAGAACAGGATCGCGGTCTCGGCATCGTAGAAGCGCAGCAGGTTCACCACCGCATGCTCGATGTCCGAAGGGGCGACGGTCACCGCCTTGTAGGCGATGTCGCCATGGCCGCGGTTCTCGCCGACGGTGGAGATACGCAGCGCGTTCTTCTGGTAACGCTGGGCCAGCGCCTCGATCGGGCGCGGCATGGTGGCCGAGAACAGCAGGGTGCGGCGGGCTTCCGGCGTCGCGTCGAGCAGTTCCTCCAGATCCTCCCGGAAGCCCATGTCGAGCATTTCGTCAGCTTCGTCGAGCACGACTGCGCGCAAAGCCGAGAGGTCGAGCTTGCCGCGCTCGAGGTGATCGCGCAGACGTCCCGGCGTGCCGACGACGATCGCCGCGCCGCGTTCCAGCTGCTTGCGCTCCTTCACCGGGTCCATGCCGCCGACGCAAGTGACGATACGGGCATGGGTCTTGGCATAGAGCCATTCCAGCTCGCGGCTGACCTGCTGCGCCAGTTCGCGCGTCGGCGCGATCGCCAGCGCCAGCGGCTTGACCGCAAAGGCCAGTTCGTCGTCGGCGAGCAGTTCGTCAGCCATGGCCAGACCGAAGGCGACGGTCTTGCCCGAGCCGGTCTGCGCAGAGACGACGAGGTCGCGGCCGTGCGCCTCCGATTCGGTCACGGCAGCCTGAACGGGGGTCAGGGTTTCATAGCCATGGCCGGTGAGAGCTTCGGCGAGAGGCGCGGGAATCTGCGGAAAAGTCATTATAGGGTCAACGAGTCCTGCCGCTTCGAGGCGGCTTTCAAAGAGCATAAGGAGGGCTGCGTGGCGGCCCTCGGGCTCACCTGTTGCGCCGCCCATAGACCAAAGCGCGCAGATTTGCGCGCTCGAATTTCAATCCTGCGACAATTCGTGTCGAATGACGGGTCTAGAACTGTCCGGCCCAGAGAGTTCGGGCCGCCAGCTTCGTATCGATGCACTGTTCGGGCAACTGATCGAAACTCGGCTCGAAACCAAGCAGGACGTACATTTCCCGCTCCAGGAACGGAGCAGCGTCGCCCGCGCTCATATCGACGCGCGCGCACTCTCCGAGACCCGGCAGCCGGGTTCGAAAAATGCCTTTGCGTACAGTGCTTAAGCGCATGAAATTCACCCCTGGAGTTGTCAGCCCGGCTTGCGGAGCGCCCGGCTAACGATCCCGTTCACGGCGATCAAGTCACTCGTGAGGCTGTCACAATCTTGAAAGATGTACAAGCGTCGAAAGCCTCGACAGGCGTGCTTGAGGTGATCGCACGACTTGCCCATAACCTGCGGAAGATGAACCGCTCCGCCGACGCAGCTCCGCCCTCTGCTTCCATTGCCGCCCTTGTCGCTGCCGACCCTGTGCGCGCCTTGCCGGTCTTGCGCGACACGGTACTGCGCGAGCCGCACAACGCCTCGGCCTATCGGCTGCTCGGACGCGCACTGAGGGCATTGAACCGCAATGAGGAAGCGATGCTTGCCGAAGGCGAAGCCATCCGTGCCTCGTCACACGACCCTGATCTCGTCGCCATAGCCCGAGCTCTGCTTGTCGGGAATCTGCCGGTGGCCGAAGCCGGTCTGCGAAACAGACTGCGCGAACAGCCCACGGATGTCGCGGCGATCCGCATGATGGCAGAACTGGCAGGTCGCATCGGCCGCTATCGGGATGCCGAAAAGCTGCTGCGCCGCGCCCTGGAACTGGCACCCGGATTCACGGCCGCACGGGCGAATCTCGCGATCTCCCTCTATCGACAGAACCGCTTCGCCGAAGCCGTGGGCGTGCTCGACGAAGTGATCACGCAAGGTGGGGCACAGGCCGGCGATCTCAACTTGCGCGCGGCGGCGCTCGGCCGGATCGGCGATTACGCGGAGGCGCGGCGCATCTACGCAGACCTGACCGAGACGTTCCCGGATCATGCCCGGCTATGGATGAGCTACGGTCACATCCTGAAGACACTGGGCGAACAGGCGGAGAGCGTCGCTGCCTATCGGCGCGCAATCGCCATCGAGCCGGGGCTCGGCGAGGTCTGGTGGAGCCTTGCGAACCTCAAGACCTGGCGGTTCGAGGACGCCGACGTCACCGCGATGGAAGCCGCGTTGGCCCACCAAACCCTGTCGGACGACGACCGCCTGCACCTGCACTTCGCACTCGGCAAGGCGTTCGACGACCGCAATGCGGCGGAGCTTGCTTTCCAGCACTACGCGAAAGGCAACCGCCTCCGGTGCGACCAACTTGCTTTCGACCCGAACGTCGTGAGCGAACAGGTGGATGCCGTGGTGGCGACGGTGACGCCCGAACTGCTCGGCCGACTGGAGGGCGCGGGCCATCCGTGCCCCGACCCGATCTTCATCCTTGGCCTGCCCCGCGCGGGCTCCACCCTCATCGAACAGATCCTCGCAAGCCATTCGCAAGTGGAAGGCACGATGGAACTCCCGGACATTCCCGCCATGGCCATGCGCGAGGCGCAGACCTACGCGGGCAATAGCCGGGACTGGCCGGCGGCGCTGGTCGCGATGCCACCGGCGCGCCTGGCCGAACTGGGCGCCGAATTCATCGAGCGCACGCGCATCCAGCGCAAGACCGGCAAGCCCCTGTACATCGACAAACTTCCCAACAACTGGTCCTACGCAGGCTTCATCGCCGCGATCCTTCCGAATGCCCGGATCATCGATGCCCGCCGTGCGCCGCTGGATTGCTGCTTCTCCAATTTCCGGCAACATTTCGCGAAAGGGCAAGCGTTCTCCTACGATCTTGCGCACATCGGCCGCTACTACGCCGATTACGTGCGCGCCATGGCCCATTACGCCGCCGTCATGCCTGCCCGGGTGCACCGGGTCATTCACGAGCGACTTCTCGATAACCCGGAAGCTGAAGTACGTGCACTTCTCGCCCATCTCTCGCTCGATTTCGAGGAAAGTTGCCTCCAGTTCCATCGCAACGACCGCGCGGTACGCACGGCGTCGAGCGAGCAGGTGCGTCGCCCGATCAATCGCGACGGTGTCGACCAGTGGCTTGCCTACGATGCCTGGCTTGGACCGCTGCGCGATACGCTGGGCGACCTGCCCGAAACTTACGCGGAGCGCTGATCCGTAACTTCAACAATTGTGGCGAAAATGTCATACAGTGCAGCGCACAATCGGCGTTGTTCAGGCGACCTATTGTCAAAGCTCATGAATTGTGGCCGCTTCCCAATCAGGCAATTACAGGGGAATGCGGGTGAATTCATCGCGTTTGGGTTGTCACCGCAGCGTCGTCGTCGCGCTGCTCGGATCATCAGCCATTGCTGCAGCGCAACCTGCGCTCGCGCAAGGCAGTCCCGCCGTCGAGGATGATGGCGTTATCCTGGTCACAGCCCAGAAGCGAACCGAGAACCTTCAGGACGTGCCGATCGCAATCACGGCACTTGGAGGCGACAAACTGCGGGAATTGCAGGTCAAGGAACTGCAGGACGCGGTCAAGAACATTCCCTCCGTCACGATCCAGACCACCCAGCCCGGCTTTAGCCAGGTCTACTTCCGCGGGGTCGCATCGGGTGAGAACGCCAACCACTCCGGACCGCTGCCGACAGTGGGCACATATCTCGACGAGATGCCGATCACGACCATTCAGGGCGCGCTCGACATCCATGCCTACGACATCGCGCGGGTGGAGGCCCTGGCGGGACCGCAGGGCACCCTCTATGGTGCGAGTTCGATGGCGGGTACGATCAAGATCGTGACCAACAAGCCGGGCTACTCGGGTACTTATGGCGCGGTCGACATGGAATTGAACTCCGTCGCTCACGGAGACGTCGGCGGCGTCGCGCAAGGGTTTTTGAACTTCAAGCTATCCGATCGCTCCGCGCTGCGTATCGTCGGCTGGTATCGCCATGACGGCGGATACATCGACAATATCGCGGGCAGCCGGACATACCCCGTTTCCGGCATCACCCAGACGAACGCCGATCTCGTTGAAAAGAATTACAACGACGTCGATACCTATGGAGCGCGCATGGCGCTGGGCATCGAACTGGACGATGACTGGACGATCACCCCCACACTCATGGGGCAGATCCAGAAGGTCAACGGCAGCTTCGCGCAGGAACGCTCCACCGCGGTCAGCAAGAAGCTGCAGACCGTCCAGTACAACCCCGAAAGCAGCAAGGACGAATGGTATCAGGCCGCCCTCACGATCGAAGGCAAGATCGGCAACTGGGACCTGGTCGCGACGGGGGGCATCCTCAACCGCAAGGATCGCACGGAATCCGACTATTCGGACTACTCTTATTTCTATGATGCACTCTACGGTTCGGGCGCATATCTGTATGACAATGCAGACGATCTCGTCAGCCCGAACCAGTACATCAAGGGCCGTGACAAATACCGTCGCCAGTTCGGTGAACTGCGTATCAGTTCACCGCAGGAAAACCGCCTTCGCCTGATCGCCGGCCTGTTCGCGCAGCGGCAGGTCCACCAGATCACGCAGAACTACATCATCGACGGCATTGCCGATGCGATCACGGTGCCCGGCACAGACAGTGACATCTGGCTGACGCGCCAGAAGCGCATCGACCGTGATTATGCCGCGTTCGGGGAACTGAGCTTCGACATCACCGACAAGCTCACCGCTACCGGCGGCCTGCGCGTCTACAAGTACAAGAATTCACTGGTGGGATTCTTCGGGTACAGCGACGGATATTCGTCCCGCACCGGTGTCGCCGCCTGCTTCGAGGAGGCGAAAGTCAGCGGTTCGCCTTGTACCAATCTCGATGCGAAAACCTCCGATACCGGATCGATCTACAAGGCCAACCTGACCTACAAGCTGACCCCTGACTGGCTGGTCTACGCCACCTGGTCGCGCGGCTTCCGTCCCGGCGGCATCAATCGTCGCGGCGGCCAGCCGCCTTATGCCCCTGACACGCTCGACAACTACGAATTCGGGTGGAAGAGCCAGATGGGCGCGTTCCATTTCAACTACGCCATGTTCCGCGAGGACTGGAGCAATATCCAGTTGTCCTTCCTCGGGGAAAACGGCCTCACCCTCATCCGCAACGCCGGCGAAGCGCGGATCTACGGTGTCGAGTTCGACATGGGTTATCGCAAGGCCGGGCTGACCCTCAATGCTTCTGGCAGCTACAACGACGCGAAGATCACCAAGGACTTCTGCCTCATCGCCAACGCCACGTTCGACTGCTCGATCCCCGAAGGCGAGAACAGCCGGCTGGCGCAAGCTGGAACACACCTGCCGATCACGGCGCGTTTCAAGGCCAATGCCCTCGCCCGGTACGAGTTCCCGATCGGTGGCTGGACCGGCCACATCCAGGGCGCCGTCAATTACATCGGAAAGCGCCGCAGCGACCTTCGCGATGCCGAGAACGCGATCAAGGGCGAATTCGGCGCCTATACCACGGCAGACTTCAGCCTTGGCGTAAAGAATGATGTATGGCGCTTTGAAATATATGCAAATAATTTGTTTGACAGCAACGGCGTCATTAACAGTTCGGTCCAATGCCTCGAGACCACCTGCGGTGATCCGCTCGGCATCAGCGGGACCGGGGGCGTATTCTACGACTACGTCATCCGGCCGCGCGTGATCGGGCTCAAGGTGGGCCGGGATTTCTGATCTCTTGCCGAAAAAAGCGGAAGACGAGCCCCGCCCCATCCGACAAGCTGGACGATGCCGGCGGGGATCGTCTCGGGCTCCCTGCCGCTATGGCGCTGGTCATGGGCAACATGATCGGTTCGGGCGTTTTCCTGCTGCCTGCCAGCCTCGCCCCGTTCGGGTGGAACGCCGTGGCGGGATGGATCGTGACCACGGCGGGCGTTCTTGTCCTGGCTTACGTGCTCACCCGCCTGACCGCAAAATTCCCGGAAGTCGGTAGTCCTTCCGGGTTCGTCTCCGCTGCGTTCGGCCAGACCACCGGGTTCTTCATAAGCTGGATATACCTGGTCTCGATCTGGACGGCGGTGGCCACGATCGCTGTTGCTGCCGTCAGTTACATTTCCAGCATGACCCCCGCGCTTTCGAGCGCCGAATTCGTGCCCGCACTCGCTGCGATCATGCTGCTGTGGGTGACCGCGTTGGTCAATCTGCGGGGGGTCCGAACTGCAGGCAGTTTCCAGATCGCGACCGTCGCCATCAAGATCGTACCCCTGCTGGTCGTGATCGTCATCGCTGCGAGGCTTCTTGTCCGCAACGAGGCGGAAGTTATGCCGATCGATGCCGTGCCGATCTCGCCGGGCTCGGTCAATGCGGCGGCAACGCTCACCTTGTGGGCCTTGCTGGGCTTCGAGTCCGCCAGCATCGTCGCGGCCCGGGTTCGCAAGCCGGAACTGAACATATCCCGCGCTACCCTCTGGGGGACGGGCCTGACCGGCCTGCTTTACCTCGCGGTCTGTTCCGCCATCGCCATGCTCCTGCCGATGAGCATGGCTGCCGCCTCTCCCGCCCCGTTCGCCACGTTCGTCGGCCGCTATTGGAACGAGACGGCAGCGGCCCTTGTGACA
The DNA here is from genome assembly GCF_057808725.1 of Novosphingobium sp. FG90. Lineage (NCBI taxonomy): Bacteria > Pseudomonadati > Pseudomonadota > Alphaproteobacteria > Sphingomonadales > Sphingomonadaceae > Novosphingobium > Novosphingobium sp. FG90. The sequence goes on along the minus strand of NZ_JBMDIO010000009.1, from coordinate 160,865 downwards.
CTTTTCGCGGTGGTCAGTTGCGTCGGCGCACTCAACGGCTGGACCCTGCTCGAAGCCGAACTGTCGCGGGACATGGCGGCGCGCAGACTGCTCCCCCGCTGGTTCGGCACCACGGATGCAGGAGGAACGCCGCGACGCGCACTCCTCGTTTCCACGACGATCACGACCCTGTTCGTGGTCATGAACGGATTGCGCTCCATGCGCGGCCTGTTCGAATACCTGCTGCTGCTGTCCACTTCGGCGACGCTTTGGCTCTACCTCGCCTGCGCATTGGCGGCATGGAAGCTGCGGGTCTGTCGTCCGCTCGCCGCGTTAGGCGCCGGCTATGCACTGTGGACCTTGTGGGGTGCAGGCATCGCGGCGAGCGGGATGAGCTTCATTCTCATGACCTTCGGCCTGCCGATCCAGCTCTGGACACGGCGCGAGGACCAGAGTGCAAACTAGAGCAGAGCGTCGAGCCACTTCTCGACAAGCCCTTCGGCTTCTTCCGGCGTGAAGGGCGCCTGGCCCAAGCTGAGTTCCAGCCAGAGCCCGTCGATCAGCGCAGTCAGGGCCACAGCCGTCAGCCGAGCATCACCCAGGGCCGGTTTGACCGCCAGGACGAGTTCCTCGATGCCGTCCCTGAATTCACCGTATATCTGCCGGTGCAGTGCGCCGATCCCGTGGTTCACCGGCGTCATGCTCCAGAACGCCAGCCATGTCGCGAGCAGTTCCGGATCGGCGATCGGCGGCCGGAAGCTCGCTGACAGATAGGCCAGGAGCCGCGCGCGCGGATCTTCGCCCGCCGCTGCAACGGCTTCCTCCAGTGCTTCGCCGACGCGACTTCCGGTCCAGCGATAGGCCTGCGCGATCGCATCGGCGACGCCGGGGAAGTAATGCCTCAGCAGTCCCGGCGACACCCCTGCTTCGGCGCAGATCGCCCGCACCGAAGTTCCCGCAACGCCATGACGGGCAAGGCACCTGGCCGTGGCTTTCACCAGGCTCTGGCGGCGTTCGTCGGGATGCTCTCGCGTAAAGGCCCGGGTAAAGGATTGATGCTCGGCCATAGGATTGTTATACGATCGTATAGCAAGGAGCACGCCATGGCAACGCAAGTCGCCGACGCCCCCAAGACCGACCCGCTGGAAGGCTGGAGCCTGCCTGCGTGGACCTATTCCGATGCAGAATTCTTCGACGCCGAAAAGGAGCACGTCTTCGCCCCGAGTTGGCAGATCGTCTGCCACGAGAGCGACATTCCCGGCCCCGGCGACTGGCACACCCTAGAATATATCGGCGAGAGCGTCGTCGTGGTGCGCGGCGCCGACAAGGTGCTGCGCGCCTTCATCAACGTCTGTCGTCACCGTGGCTCACGCATCGTCGATGGTGCCAGCGGCTGCGCACGGAAGCTGGTCTGTCCTTACCATGCATGGACCTACGACCTCGACGGCCGCCTCACCGGCGTGCCCGACAGTGCCAGCTATCCCGCTTTCGACAAGGCCGGTCACGGGCTTTCACCCGTCCAGATCGAGGTATGGGCCGGCTTCGTGTTCGTGCGCCTGCTCGATGACGGCGGCCCGACGGTGGCGCAGATGATGGCGCCCTATGAACATATGATCGCGCCTTATCGCTTTCATGACCTCAAAGCACTCGGCCGGGTGACCCTGCGTCCGCGTGAGGTGAACTGGAAGAACATCGGCGACAATTACTCGGACGGGCTCCACATTCCGGTCGCCCATCCTGGTCTCACCCGCCTGTTCGGCCGCAGCTACGGCGTCGAAGCGGAAGCGAACGTCGATCGCATGTGGGGCGACCTGATGGATGCCCCCTCGCCCAACTGGTCCGAGCGCATGTATCAGCGACTGCTCCCGCCGGTGCCGCACCTCCCGCCCGAGCGGCAGCGTCACTGGCTCTACTTCAAGCTCTGGCCGAACGTCGCCTTCGATATATATCCCGATCAGGTCGACTTCATGCAGTGGCTTCCGGTCAGCCCGACCGCCAGCGTGATCCGCGAGATCAGCTACGTCCTCGACGATGACCGGCGCGAGATGAAAGCCGCGCGCTACCTCAACTGGCGAATCAACCGCGAGGTGAATGCGGAGGACACCGCACTCATCATTCGTGTGCAGGCCGGGATGGCCTCGCGCAGTTTCTCGGTCGGGCCGCTCTCCGACAAGGAGGTCTGCCTGCGCCATTTCTGCAAACGGATGCGGGAGATCATCCCCGCCGCCCGTTCCGAACATTCCCCCGCGCCCGGCTGGAGCAGGATCGCATGACCGACCGTTACGACGCACTCATCATCGGCGGTGGCCATAATGGGCTGACCTGCGCCTTCTACCTCGCGCGTGCAGGGCTCAAGGTGCGTATTCTGGAGCGGCGGGACGTCGTCGGCGGGGCCGCCGTGACGGAGGAATTCCATCCGGGATTCCGCAATTCGGTCGCCAGCTACACGGTCAGCCTGCTGCAGCCCAAGGTGATTGCCGACATGCGCCTTGCCGACCACGGCTACCGCGTGATCGAGCGGCCGATCAGCAACCTGCTGCCTCAGGAGGATGGCGGCTACCTCAAGCTCGGCGGCGGGCTGGAGCGCACGCAGGCGGAGTTCCGTCGCTTCTCGGTCCATGACGCCGAAGTGCTTCCCGCCTATTACGATGCTCTCGAAGGGGTAGCCGAGGTGCTTCGCGACCTTGCGCTCAAAACTCCGCCTGAGGCCGGCGCCGGCTGGCGCGCGCTGGTCGATGCCGCCTTGCAGAGTCGCAAGCTGGCGGGTCTGTCGATGGAGGCCCAGCGCGACGTGCTGGACCTGTTCACGAAATCGGCCCGCAGCCTTCTCGACGGCTGGTTCGAGAGCGAAGCGGTGAAGGCCGCGTTCGGTTTCGACGCCGTTGTCGGCAACTACGCCTCCCCCGACACGCCCGGCAGCGCATACGTGCTGCTGCACCATGTCTTCGGCGAGGTGAACGGCAAGAAGGGGGCATGGGGGCACTCGGTCGGCGGCATGGGCGCGATCACGCAGATCATGGCCAGGGTCTGCCGCGATCTGGGCGTAGAGATCAGCCTCGAAGCACCGGTCGAGCAAGTGTTGGTGGATGGCGGCAAGGTCGCGGGCGTGCGTCTGGAGAGCGGGGAGGAGATCGTTGCACCGCGCGTGATCGCCAATGTCGGACCGAAACTGCTCTACGACCGGATGATCTCCCCTGCCGACCTCGACGCCGATTTCCGGCGCCGGATGAAGGGCTTCAAGGCGGGCAGCGGCACCTTCCGGATGAATGTGGCGCTATCGGAGTTGCCCCGCTTCACGTGCATTCCCGAGCCCGGAGAGCACCACCAGTCCGGCATCATCATCGCGCCCACCCTCGATTACATGGACCGCGCCTTCATCGACGCCAAGCAGTTCGGCTGGTCGCGCAAGCCCATCGTGGAAATGCTGATCCCCTCGACGGTGGATGACAGCCTCGCCCCGCCGGGGCAGCACGTCGCCAGCCTGTTCTGCCAGCAATTCGCCCCGGAACTGCCCGATGGACGCGACTGGGATGCCGAGGAAGACGCGGCCGCCGACGCCATCATCGATACGGTTGAGGCCCATGCGCCGGGGTTCCGCGCCTCGATCCTCGGGCGGCAGGTGCTCAGCCCGAAGGGGCTGGAGCGCAAGTTCGGGCTCGTCGGCGGAGACATCATGCACGGCAACCTGACGCTCGACCAGATGTGGTCAGCGCGGCCTGTACTGGGGCACGGCGCCTATCGCGGGCCGATCAGGGGGCTCTACATGTGCGGTGCAGGCACACATCCCGGCGGCGGCGTGACCGGCGCTCCGGGGCACAATTGCGCACACCAGGTTATTGCCGACAGCCGCGGCGTGGCGCTCGGCTTCGGAGGCATGTACCGGCGCTTTCGCTAGGCGTCAGCCCATCACGGAGCGGATCGCGGCCACGGCTGGCCGGGGCGTAAGGTCGGCGTTGAACAGGCCGAAGTTGTTCATCTCGCTGGCCCCGCCCCACGAGAACAGTTCGTAAAGGCTGATCGCGTGGATAAAGGTCCGGTCGAGCACCGCAGCAACGTCCGAAGCAAGGAGACGCGCCTGTTGCTCCAGTGAGACCGGGGGCGCGGTGACGTTGTTCATGCCGCCGCCGGTCGTGCGGCCCCATTCGGTGATCACGCCCTGCGAATGGCCTCCGGCGAGGACTTTCTCTCCGAAGCCGGCCAGGCGATCGGCCACGACCGTCGCCGCCTTCGGGTAGATATGCGCATTGCCGAAGTCCGTGAGGGGTCCCTGCTCTGCCTGCATGAAATCGTTGCTGGCTATGAGCGGGATCGTCCTCAGTGCGGGCTCTGCCCTGATCGCTGCTGTAAAGTCCCTGATGAATGCCATCAGCGCCGGCGCCTTTCCGGTTCGGAAGCCCAGACGCGCGTCCGCCTTTCCTTTGTATATCATGGGGTTGAGATCGGGTTCGTTGGGAAACTCGATGGCCCATATGGCGCCGGGAGCCTGCACGAGAAACGCCTTGAGATCCGACAATGTCTTGGCAATGTCGCGGGCCGAGAGGGTGAAGCAGAACGTGACGCCCTGGCGAGCCAGGCCCACGTAAGTCTTCCAGCCAGGCGTCCCGCCATACGGCTCGCGACACCGCATCCTGCGCAAGCCGCCGAGTTGATCCAGCGCGGGAATGATGTTGCGCACCTTGTAGAGCGAGCCGGTATCCTGCGGCCGCCCCTGCACCATCACCCGGCCAAGTCGAGAGGAGGATGCACGCGCGGTTGCAGGCACCAGCGGCAGCGCAGCGAGTCCTGCCACCACTTGCCTGCGGGAAAACGTTGCTGCGACCATGCGGAACTCCCGGCTACAGACACCACCTCAAACGGCACTCAACGGCACACAGGGGCACTCCAAGGTGCCTCACGACGCGCAATGCCGCCCATCGGACTACTTCGCGATAGCACCCGCCTTCATCACGTGCGCGACACTCTCCAGCATGCGAACGTCGGACAGCGGATCGCCGGTCACGGCGATCATGTCGGCGAATTTGCCCGGTGCGATGGAGCCCAGTTCCTTGTCGTGTCCGATCAGTGTCGCGGCATCGAGCGTCGCTGCCCGGATCGCCTGCGCCGGGGTCATTTCATACCGGACCATGTAGGCGAACTGCCGCGCGTTCAGGCCGTGGGGATAGACGCCCGCATCCGTACCGAAGCCGAGCTTGACGCCCATCCTGACGGCCTTGGCAAATCCGTCGCGCTGCCGTTGCGTAGTCTCGCGGTTCTTGCGCAGGTATTCCTCGGGCCAACCTTCCTGTGTACCCTGCTGGTCGATCCAGTCACCATCGTAGATGTCCATGACCAGCCAGACACCCGCCTTCCTGGCCATGGCGAGGCCCTCGTCGTCGATCAGGCTGGCGTGTTCGATGCTGCGTACACCCGCGCGGATCGCCGCCTTGATGCCCGCGGCGCCGTGCGCATGGGCGGTCGCGTAGCTGCCGTGCGCCCTCGCCACTTCGACGGCGGCGCGCATCTCGTCATCGCTCAGTTCGATCTGTCCCGGCTCGGTGCCGATCGCGAGGACCGCGCCGGTGGCGATCATCTTGATGAAGTCGGCGCCGTGATCGAAGAGGTATTGCGCCTTCTCGCGCGCCTCGCCGGCATTGTGGACGACGCCGAGGCGCATGTCGGCCGGAAGCTGGTCGTTGGGCACGACCCCGTTGAGTTCACCGCCGCCACCGGGCGAAGTGATGTAGGCGCCCGCCACGAACATGCGCGGCCCCGGCACCTGCCCCTGCGCGATGGCGTCGCGCAAGGCCACGTCGGTCAGCCCGCGATAGGTTCCGACATCGCGCACCGTGGTGAAGCCCGCTTCCAGCGTCACCCGCGCGTTGTGCGCGCCGATCAGCGCGGTGAGTTGCGGCGAAGTCTTGAGCGGCGCGGCGACGTCCGCGCTCTGGCCGGTATCGGCAAGGTGCGTGTGAAGGTCGATCAGACCGGGCAGGACGGTATAGGCCGACCAGTCAAGAAGCTCCGCGCCGTAAGGCGGCTCGGCGCAGGGTTCGACTTTCGCGACGCGCTCGCCATCGACGAGGATGCATTGCCCGGCCTTGACCGTACCGCTCTCCACGTCGAGCAGGCGCCCTGCCCTTACGTAAAGAGCGGCCGCACCCGCAGGGGTGGCAAGCCCTGTCAGGGCGAATGCCGCACCCAGCGCCGCCGCGAGAGCCGCCGCCTTCACTTGCCGGCGAGGTCCGTCAGCAAGGTGGTGTAGTAGACCACGCCCGGCGCGATGTTCAGCAGGCCGATGCGCTCGTTGAGACCATGGGCGAACTCGTCCGAATCCTTGATCATCGAGGCGCTGGCGCCATAGCTCGGCACGCCGACCGCGCGATACCACATCGAATCCGAGGCGCCCGACGACTGCGAGGGGATGATCGGCACCGGACCCCATGCGGCCTTCACCGCCTTGCCGACGGCCGTCACGAAGTCGGGCCGCACCGGCGATGCGGGCGCCTCGATCGAATCGTCGCCGGTCACGTCGGTAAACCTAGCGGCGGGCATGGCGGCGACCTTCTCCAGTTCGGCCATGATCGCGGCGCGCGTATGCCCGGGGAAGATGCGACAGTTGATGTTGGCTGTCGCGCTCTGCGGCAGTGCGTTCTGGGCATGGCCGCCGGAGATCATCGTCGGCACGCACGTCGTCGAAACGCGCCCGACCGTCGCGGGGTTGGCACGCAGCACATCCAGCGCCGCCGGATCGTCCGGATTGGCAACGAAGGCCTTCATGGCGGCTGCAAGCCCGGGATCGGGTTCGATCCCGGCCGCCCCGGTCCAGTACTGGCGCGTGACGTCGTTGAGTTCGGGCTTGAAGTGATAGGCGCCGATCCGCTCCATCGCCTGCGCCAGTTGGACGATCGCGTTCTCCGGCCTCGGCGCGGAGCTGTGACCGCCGGGGTTCGTCACCTCCACCTTGTAGTCGATGTAAGTCTTTTCCGCCCCCTGCCAGCTCCAGTAAAGTGGCTTACCCGCTTCAGACAGCGAGCCCGAGGATCCGTCCACATTGAGCACGAGTTCCGCGCCCTTCAGCCGATCGGCGATGACCTTGGAAGTGTCCATGGTCGTCTCCTCGTCGCCCGAATAGGCGATGACGATGCTCCGCTTGGGCCTGAACCCCTCGCGCCGCAGTTCGATCACCGAGGACAGGGCAAGCGCCGCCTCGAACTTGGTGTCGCTGGCGCCGCGTCCGTAAAGGTAGCCGTTCTCCACCACCGGGGTGAAAGGATCACGCTCCCAGTCATCGGGCCTGGCCTCCACCACGTCCATGTGCGCGGAAATGACGATCGGTTTCAGTGCGGGATCGCTGCCCTTCCATGTCGCGATCAGGTAGGCGGTATCGTCCAGCGGCACGATGTCGATGTCGCCGGCATTCCACCCTGCCTTGAGCAGCGCATCGCGGAACAGCGCCGCGACTTCGCCGGTCTTGTTTCCCGGTCCGCGCACCGAACGCAGGGCAATGGCACGCTTGGAAAGGTCCAGGACCTGCGCTTCGGCTTCGGGATGCCCCTTGGCCTGAACGGTGCCGGAGGCGAACAGGCTGGCGCCAAGCGAAAGCAGGACCGGGATCGAAAAGCGCATCTTGAGCAAGCCCCTGAATGTGACGTCATCCACGATCGCGCCGGAAAGAATCGCGGCGGCCGTGGAACAGGTCCATCCTGTCCGGCACACCTGCCCAGCACAAGGGCGCTGCTGCGCTGCGATCGCGCCAGCAAGAGGACGGCCTGCCCTCAGCATCATGAGCATCTCTCATTACAGCATGAAGCATGCATGCTCTAATAGTGGCGTTGGAAAGCGCCTATCTCGCACCTGCAGCACGTCTGCCGATCCCTGTTATTCCTTTTCCGACAGCAAGGACATTCCATGCAAGTCAACGCATATGGTGCGCACGCCGGCGACCGGCCTCTCGAAGCCATGACCATCGAACGGCGCGAGCCGGGACCGCGCGACGTCGCGATCGAAATCCGCTACTGCGGCGTATGCCACTCGGACCTGCACACCGTGCGCGGCGAGTGGGGCGGCACTCTCTACCCCAGCGTTCCGGGCCACGAGATCGTCGGCACCGTGAGCGCCGTGGGCGGAGAAGTCAGCCGCTTCAAGGTCGGCGACACCGTCGGCGTCGGTTGCATGGTCGATAGCTGCGGCCACTGCGGTTCGTGCCACGATGACCTTGAGCAGTATTGCGAGAACGGTTTCGTCGGCACGTACAACGGGCCAAGCCAGGATGCCCCGGGGCACACGATGGGCGGGTACTCACGCGGGATCGTCGTGGACGAAGGGTTCGTCCTCTCGATCAGCCACCCGGCGGAGCAACTGCCCGCCGTGGCTCCGCTGCTGTGCGCCGGCATCACCACCTACTCGCCGCTGCGCCACTGGAATGCCGGCCCCGGCAAGAAGGTCGGCGTCGTCGGCATCGGCGGGCTGGGTCACATGGCGATCAAGATCGCGCACGCCATGGGCGCGCAGGTCGTCGCCTTCACCTCGACGCCTGCCAAGCGCAAGGATGCGACCGACCTCGGCGCCGACAGCGCGGTGGTGAGCCGCGAGCCGGAGGAAATGGCGGCGCATACCGGAACCTTCGATCTCATCATCGATACGGTCGCCGCCAGCCACGACCTCGATACTTACGTCGGCCTGCTCAAGCGCGACGGAGCACTGGTCATGCTGGGCGTTCCCGAGCATCCGCATCCCTCGCCCAATGTCGGCCGCCTGATCTTCGGTCGCAAGACGATCGCGGGCTCACTGATCGGCGGTATCGCCGAGACGCAGGAAATGCTCGATTTCTGCGCCGAGCACGGCATCGTCTCCGACGTCGAGATGATCGACATCAAGCAGATCGAAGAAGCCTACGACCGCATGGCACGTAGCGACGTGCGCTATCGCTTCGTGATCGACAGCGCCTCGCTCGACGCGGCCTGACCCTCGGGCGGCGATCGTCTCGGCCAGAAGACGATCGCCGCTGCCGGGTGGCCGATGCAGTCGCTCCGATCCCGGCAGCCGCTTGTACCTCCGCCATCGCCGGGGCCGGAAATGTGCCGGGCGATCGCATGAACGAAAAGCCGTGCGGGGATTTACGTCAAATCCGCCAGAAAACCTCGGAAATCCTGAAGTTTTGGTGCGCCCGACAGGATTCGAACCTGTGGCCCCCAGATTAGGAATCTGATGCTCTATCCTGCTGAGCTACGGGCGCGTGCGAGGCGTCCTAGCCGCTGCGCAGCGGCTTGGCAATCAGTTCGCCTGCTCCGGCGGCACGACCGGAAACGGCAGCGGCATCAGGCCGATGCCCTCGTCGATCAATTCCTTCGCCTCCGCTGCGGTGGCCTGCCCGTGGATGGTTTCCGCATCGCGCTCACCGTAGTGCATGGCGCGTGCATCCCTGGCGAAGTTCTCGCCGACATAGCGGGAAGACTTGAGCGCCTCCGCCTGCATCGTCGCCAGTGCCTGCATCACCTCTACGGCCTGCGGCGGCAATGGAGCGTTCGCAGCTGGTGCCGGCGGCGGAGCATTCGCAGCGGGCGCGCTCGGAGGAGATGCCTTCGGCCGCATCGGCACGGGAGCGACATCGGGCAACTGATTGCCCTTGCGGGCCAGGCGCGGCGCCTGCACGGCCTTGACGACATCACCCGATCCGCAATGCGGGCAAGTCACCAGCCCGCGCTCCTGCTGGCGCGCATAGTCATCCGAGGACTTGAACCAGCCCTCGAAGCGATGCTGCGCATGGCGGCATTCGAGATCGTAGACGATCATGACATGAGCTATCCGCCAACCGCACGGCGGTTGGCAAGGCTCGGAAGCTGGGCTCGCACTTCGGCCGTCCGCACGCCATCGAGTTCGACGAAAGCCACTCCAGCCTTCCCGCCGCCCTCGGTGCCGTCATCGTCAGGTCCGCCCATGTCGAGCAGCACTTCGCCCCAAGGGTCGATGGCCAGCGAATGCCCGTATGTTTCCCGGCCATCCTCGTGCCGCCCGACCTGCGCCGCCGAAAGCACATAAGCGCTCGCCTCCACCGCGCGCGCCCGCTGCATGAGGTGCCAGTGCGCCTTCCCGGTCGGCACCGTGAAGGCCGCAGGGATCGCAATCACATCGCAGCGAGCCCGGCCCAGCGCCTCGAACAGGGCGGGAAAGCGAACGTCGTAGCAAATCGCCAGGCCCAGGCGGCCCAGCGGCGTTTCCACCGTCACGACCTCATCACCGGCCGTGTAGGCGTTCGATTCGCGCCAGCTTTCGCCACTTGCCAGATCGACGTCGAACATGTGGATCTTGTCGTAGCGTGCACGGATTTCACCGGCATCGTCGATCACGAAAGCGCGGTTTGCCCACTTGCCGTCCTCGCGCGCGATGGCCAGCGATCCGATGTGCACCCAGATCCCTTCGCGTCGCGCGGCTTCGCGAACGGCGGTCAGGACAAGGTCATCCGCCTCGCTCCGGATCGCCTCGCGGGCGCGCTCGCGCTTGCGATCGAGCAGGCCCGACATTTCCGGCGTGAACAGCATGGCCGCTCCGCCCGACCGCGCCTTCACGATCGCGTCCACGATCGCGGCCGCATTGGCCTCAGGGTCGATACCGGTCGTCATCTGGAACAGCGCCGCACGTGTCATGCGGTCAGAGCCCGAGAACCGGATCGAGCTTGCCTTCGCGGTCAAGCGCATTGATGTCGTCGAAACCGCCATAGGCACGATCGTCGATCAGGATCTGCGGAACGGTGGTGGCACCCGGCACCCGCTCCAGCATCTCGGCGCGCTTCGGCCCGCCCATGGTCAGGTCGTGCTCCTCATAGGCGACGCCCTTCCTGTCCAGCAGCGACTTGGCGGCAACGCAGTAGGGGCAGCCCCACTTGGTGTAGATTTCAATCTTCGGCTGGCTCATGCCAAACTCCAGTCAGATGCTCGTTGAGGCCCGGGCCTTGAAAGGTCGGGCGGCTAGCATATCTAGGAATGCGAGTCATGGCCCGCCAAGGGGATGGCTCACAGAACGAGGCGCCGCAATGCGGGCCTCATCCACACGAAGATTGCTCATTGGAGGATTTTTGTCATGAACCGCATCGATTTTTCCCCCTATCGCCGCACCATGGTCGGCTTCGACCGCCTTTTCGACATGATCGAAAACCAGGCCCGCGCCAATTCCGGCGACAAGTACCCGCCCTTCAATATCGAACGGCGTGGTCAGGATGCCTATCGCATCACTCTCGCAGTGGCAGGCTTCAAGCCGGCGGACATCGACATCACCGCGCAGGCCAACCTGCTGGTCGTGAAGGGCCACAAGCCCGATGAGACCACGGACGGGGAAATGCTGCACGTCGGCATCGCCCAGCGCGGGTTCGAGCGTCGCTTCGAACTGGCCGACTACGTTCGCGTCGATGGCGCCGATCTTGCGGATGGTCTCCTCGTCATCGATCTCGTGCGCGAAGTACCCGAGGCCATGAAGCCGAAGAAGGTCGCCATCGGTGGCAACAAGCTCTCCGTTGTCGAAACCGGCGGGGATACGACCGCAGCGGCATAATCGCCACCGCAGGCACGGGCGCTTCCCGTCCCTTTGCGCCTACCGCTTGCACAGGCTTTTGGGGCGGTCCGGTCATCCGGGCCGCCCCTTTTGCATGCCCGGTTGCGCAGAAAGCATGTCTCATATCGGATTAATCCTCGCCTGCTTCGCGCCTGCCCGGTAGCGCGACGACCATGTTGCGGACCTTGAGCTCATGACCTCGATCCTCGGGATCGTGCTGCCCGTTTTCTCCCTGATCTTCGCCGGTTGGCTGGTACGCCGGATCGGCGTCATGGGGTCGCAGGCCACCAGCGAGCTCAACCGCTTCGTCGTCTACCTCGCCCTGCCCGCGCTGCTGTTCGACATCGTTGCGAAGTCCAGCTGGCACGACTTGTGGCAGCCCCATTTCGTTGCGGTATTCACCGTGAGCACCATGGCGATCTTCGCGCTAACGGTGGCCGCGCACGCCAGGCATTCCGGTTTCGAGGCCGACGGACCGGTCCTGGGCCTGGCCGCCAGCTACCCCAACACAGGCTTTCTCGGCTTTCCGCTATTGCTCGCGGCCCTTGGCCCATGGAGCAACACGCTGACCCTGATCTCCACGATCGTCGTCGCCTGCGTACTTTTTGCAGGCGCGATCGTACTGATCGAGGTTCGCCTCCACGTCGGCAGCCACCCGCTTCGGGTCGCCGCCAAGGTCGGCAAGTCACTGGCCACCAATCCGCTGATCGTGGCGCCCGTGGTGGCCTGCTTCTTCCCGACCACCGGCGTTGCCGTCCCCCAGCCCGTCGAGGTTTTCCTGAAGCTGCTTGGCGGCGCCGCATCACCGGCGGCTCTCGTCGGACTTGGCCTGTTCCTCGGCGAAAAGCGCAAGGCGGCGCAGGGCGCCGGTACACTGACGGCGATCCTGGTCACACTGAAGCTGGCGGTTCACCCGCTGCTGGCATGGCTGCTCGCCGTGACCCTCTTCCCTCTCGACGCCCCTGCCCGCCATGCAGCCGTGCTTCTTGCGATGCTGCCGACCGGAACGGGGCCATTCATGCTAGCCGAGTTCTATCGCCGCGAAGCCGGCGTAACCGCGCGCGTGATCCTGATATCGACGGTCCTCTCCATCGCAACTGTATCCGCTTACCTCGCAGCTATCGGCTGAATTCATGCCCGGGCCAAAGCATAGGCGTCGAGTTTGCCATGCAACTCGCGCCGCAGGTCGTCTTCGATCCAGGCGGCATCAAAGGCATTGCGCGTCACCGTCAGAAAATCCTCGCGATCGAAACCCGCCAGTTCATGCACCATGAGCATGTTCTCGTTGATGTACTTGCCCTCCATATAGGCCGGGTCATCCGAGTTGAGCGTCAGCCTCAGGCCATGGTCCAGCATACCGCGCGCGATGGACTGACGCTCGCCCGGGCGCATCATCTCGTTCGCATAAGGACACACGGTGAAAAAGAGCCCACGCTCCTTCGCCATCGCGACCAGTTCCGGACGATCCAGCAGGTTGGCGCCATGGTCGATCCGTTCGACACCGATCTCCTCGATGGCCTGTCGGATATGGTCATGGGTATTCTTCTGGTCGACGTCGCAATGCATCGTCAGCCGGAAACCTTCTTCGCGCCCGCGACGGAACACGTCCGCGAATTTTTCCGGCGGATTGTCCATCTCATCGGAGTCGAGGCCCAGACCGACGATCAGGTGCTTGTAGGGTAGCGCCATCTCGAACACGGCCATCGCACTTTCCGCGCTCCGCTCCCGCACGAAGCACATGATCAGTTGCGAACGAATGCCGAAGTCCCGCTCCGCTTCGACACGTCCCCGCGTCAGGCCCTCTATCATGGTCGAGAAAGGTACGCCCCGGTAGGTATGTTGCTGAGGGTCGAAGAACATTTCGGCATAGACGACATTCTGGGCCGCGACTTTCGCCAGATAGGCATAGACCAGATCCCGAAAGTCCTCCTCGCGATGAAGGACAAAGCTGCCTTCGTAGAAGATGGTCAGGAAGCTGGGCAGGTCGTGATAGACGTAACTGGCGCGCATGGCTTCGACGTCAGCATAGGGCAGATCCACGCCGTTGCGCGCGGCAAGCTTGAACTTGAGTTCCGCTTCCAGTGTGCCTTCGAGATGGACGTGCAGTTCTGCCTTGGGCAGCCCTGCGATGAACTCGATAATCGAACCATTCCCCATGCCTGCCCAGCCTTTCCATGCACCTTTGACAAGGCAGGCTATAACGGCGCCCGTCCGCGCGGAAGCGGAAATTGCTGCGCTGCAAAACGATCAGGCCGCAGCATCCATGCGAATGCTTTCGAACAGGGAAGGCGCCGACCGGCAGGAATGGGCTCGATGTGGCCGGTCGCCGCCAGTCGAGATTGCTCCGTTACGGAGCCTGATCGAGACCCCTCCCGCAAGCGGGAGGGGCGCAAGAATGTCAGACCAGACGCGCCTGACGCAATGCGGCAGCGATGAAGCCGGAGAACAGCGGGTGCGGCTCGAACGGACGCGACTTGAGTTCCGGATGGAACTGCACGCCGACGAAGAACGGGTGGTCCGGGCGCTCGACGATCTCGGGCAGCAGACCGTCAGGCGACATGCCGGAGAAGATCAAGCCATTGCCTTCCAGCGCCTCGCGGTACGAGCCGTTGACTTCGTAGCGATGGCGGTGGCGTTCGCTGATCTCGGTCGAGCCGTAGATCGCGGCGACGTGGCTGTTGGGCGAGAGTGCGGCGGTGTAGGCGCCAAGGCGCATGGTGCCGCCCAGATCGCCGCCCTCGGCGCGGGTCTGCAGGCCGTCCTCGGTCATCCATTCGGTGATGATGCCGACGACCGGCTCTTCGGTCGGACCGAATTCAGTGGAGCTGGCCTTGGCAATGCCCGCCGAGCGCGCGCCTTCGATGCAGGCCATCTGCATGCCCAGGCAGATGCCGAAGAACGGCACCTGACGTTCACGCGCGAAGCGGACCGAGGCGATCTTGCCCTCGGTTCCGCGCTCGCCGAAGCCGCCGGGAACGAGGATGCCGTGCATGGGTTCGAGCGCGGCGGCGATCTCGGAATCTTCCTTCTCGAAGATTTCCGCGTCGATCCAGCGCACGTTGACCTTCACGCGGTTGGCCATGCCGCCGTGGACGAGCGCCTCGTTCAGCGACTTGTAGGCGTCCTGCAGGCCGATGTACTTGCCGACGACGCCGATGGTCACTTCGCCCTCGGGGTTCTGGTAGCGGTCGGTGATGTCGTCCCAGCGCGCCAGTTCCGGCGCCTTGGCCGATTCCAGCATGCCGAAATGGTGCAGGACTTCGGCGTCGAGGCCCTCCCGGTGGTACTGCAGCGGCACGGCGTAGATGTTGGGCGCGTCAAGTGCCTGGATCACCGCCTGCGGACGCACGTTGCAGAACAGTGCGATCTTGCGGCGCTCGCTCTCGGGCAGTTCGCGGTCGGCGCGGCACAGCAGGATATCGGGTTGGATACCGAGGCCGGTAAGTTCGCGCACCGAGTGCTGCGTCGGCTTGGTTTTCAGCTCGCCTGCGGCGGCGATGTAGGGGACCAGCGTGACGTGGACGAAGCAGGTGCCTTCGCGGCCGAGTTCGTTACGCAGCTGGCGCATCGCCTCGACGAAAGGCAAGCCTTCGATATCGCCGACGGTGCCGCCGATCTCGCACAGCACGAAGTCGAGGTCCTCGGTCTCCGTCAGGGCGAAGTCCTTGATCGCGTCGGTGACGTGCGGGATCACCTGCACGGTCGCGCCGAGGTAGTCGCCGCGGCGCTCCTTGGCGATGATGTCCTGATAGATCCGACCCGACGTGATGTTGTCCGCCTTGCGGCCCGAGACGCCGGTGAAGCGCTCGTAGTGGCCGAGGTCGAGATCCGTCTCGGCACCGTCGTCGGTCACGAAGACCTCGCCGTGCTGGTACGGGCTCATCGTGCCCGGATCGACGTTCAGGTAGGGGTCGAACTTGCGAATGCGGACCTTGTAGCCACGCGCCTGGAGCAGAGCCGCGAGGCTCGCCGCCATGAGACCCTTGCCCAGCGAGGAGACCACGCCGCCGGTGATGAAAATATGCCGCGCCATGGGAATCGGGCCTTAAATTGCATGGGGGCCCTCAGGCAAGCGCCCGGAGCCTCATTCCACAGATCAAACACATGGAAATGCCGTCTGACAGCGCCAGACGGCATTCCGATTACGATGAAGCGTCCGAAAACGCCCCGGAAGGATTACTGCTTGGCAGCACCACCGAGCGGATCGGTCGGAACCGAGTCGCCTGCGGGCGCACCCTGCTGGGGCGCAGCCGGAGCGGCCGGGCTGGCCGCGCCGCCGAGCGGATCGGCAGGCTGTACCGGTGCGGTCTGCGCCGGTGCGGTGTTGCGCTGGAGCGAGGTGTCGATGTCGCGGCCGCTCGTCTCGTTGACGGCGAGTGCGGCAAGACCGATGCTCAGGACCACGAAGATCGCCGCCAGAATGCCGGTCGCGCGGGTCAGGAAGTTGGCCGCGCCGCGTGCCGACATCAGGCCCGAGGGGCTACCGCCGACGCCGAGGCCGCCGCCTTCGGACTTCTGCACCAGAATCACGCCAACCAGCATGGCGGCAACCAGAGCCTGCACCACGGTCAGGAAAAGGAACATCTTCGTCTCAGCCTTATGACGGGGACATACCCCGCTTTCTTGACCGGGCAGATAGGCGCTCACAGGCGAGCGCGCAACCCGGCAACTTTATTGCTGCGCCGCCCTGCAGGACGGCGCGGAAATCGAGGTCACTCCGCGAGCGAAGCCGCCGCGCCGACGATCGCCAGGAAGCTCTCCGCCGTCAGGCTCGCGCCGCCGACCAGAGCGCCGCCGACGTCGGGTACGGCGAGCAGTTCGGCAGCGTTCTCGGCCTTGACCGAGCCGCCGTAGAGGATGCGCACTTCGGCACCGGCATCGCCGTAGATAGCAACCAGCTTTTCGCGAATCGCCTTGTGCATCGCAGCAACGTCGGCGACCGAGGGCACGCGGCCGGTTCCGATCGCCCATACCGGCTCATAGGCGACCGAGAGCTTCTCCGGCGCGCCGTCCGCGATGGGACACGAACCTTCGAGCTGCGCGGTGACCACGCCCTCGGCATCGCCCGCATCGCGCTGCGCTTCGGTTTCGCCGACGCACAGGATCACCGCGAGGCCCGCCGAAAGCGCGGCCTGCGCCTTGGCATTGACGTCGGCGTCGCTCTCACCGTGATATTCACGGCGCTCGGAATGACCGACGATCGTGAAGTCAGCCCCTGCATCCTTGAGCATCGGTGCGGACACGTCGCCGGTATAGGCGCCGCTCTCCTTCACATGGCAGTCCTGCCCGCCGACGCCGATCAGTTCGACGGCGTCACGCATCCGGAAAAGCAAGGTCGCGGGCGGCGCGAGACCGACCTGCACCTTGGGAAAGCGCTGGGCCGAACGATCGATCGCGCGCGCCTCGTTCAGCATGGCGCGCATGCCGTTCATTTTCCAATTTCCGACGATGTAAGGCAATCCAGCCATTTCAATCCTTTGATCGATCTCGGCGAACCTTCGGGAACTCCCCCGCGGGTCCCCCTCGCAGATTTCCGGTAATGCCGTTGCCGCGGAACCGGGAATCAGGTCGTCGCTGTCGCCGGGCAGCTAGGGCACCAGAGCATCGCTTGTCAAAATTCATGGATGGTTAAGCGCTGGGATTCTCCACCAGTGTCGTAGTAATGCCACCTCGCGGCTTTTGCCCAAGGCTTGTGCAAGCGGCATTGCAGGATGCGCGAAGGCCCCCTAAAGCCTGCGCCGTTTACATGCGAAGCCTTGGGGTTTCGCGCCAATATTCTGCTGATCGGCACGGTTCATGCTCCATTTCTTCCGCTCGTTTCTGAAGTCCAAGATCGGCGCCATCGTCGGTCTCGTCGTTCTCGGCCTCATCGCCCTCGCGTTCGCCAGTGGTGATATTGCAGGTCTTGGCGGTTCCGGCGGCGCTGCTCCCGGCGTGGCCGTCGCCACGGTCGGCGGCGAGAAGGTGACCACCGACGAACTCAGCCTCGGCGCCAAGCGCGGTCTCGAGCGCGTGAAGCAGCAGAGCCCGACCGCAACGATGAAGCAGCTGATCGCCGAGGGCGGCCTGCAGCAGATTCTCGACAGCCTGATCGACGGCGTCGCCTTCGCGGTCTACGGCGAGAAGCATGGCGTCGTTCTTAGCGACCGCCTCGTCGACAGCGAACTGACGCAGATCCCCGCCTTCCAGGGCGTCGACGGCAAGTTCGACCAGAACACGTTCCGCCAGGCCCTCGCCCAGCAGGGCCTCTCCGAGCAGGCCCTGCGCGACGACATCCGCAAGAACATGATCGCGCAGGAACTCGTCGTGCCCGCGCAGATCGGCTCGGTCATGTCCGAATATGCCGCGAAGCGCTACGCCTCGCTGCTGAGCGAGACCCGCAGCGGCACCGTGGTCGCCCTGCCCTCTCTGCTCTTCGCGCCCGAAAAGCAGCCGACGCAGGCCGAACTCGCGGCGTTCTACAAGGCCCACACCGGCCAGTTCGTCCGCCCCGAGCGCCGCACGATCCGCTACGCCATCGTTAGCGCCGACAAGATTCCGGCCCCGGCCGCACCGACCGACGCCGAAATCGCCGCGCGCTTCGAGGCGAACAAGGCCGCTTACGCCGCCAAGGACGATCGCCGCATTACCCAGCTGGTCGTGCCGACCGAAGCCGCCGCCAAGGCCATCGTCGCCGAAGTCGAGAAGGGCACCTCGCTCGAAGCCGCTGCTTCGGCCAAGGGCCTGTCCGCCGCCAAGCTCGAATCGTTCAGCAAGGATGACCTTTCGCGCCAGTTCTCGGCCGCCGTGGCGCAGGCCGTCTTCGCCGCGCCGGTCGGCAAGCTCGCCGCGCCGCAGAAGAGCGTGCTCGGCTGGCACGTCATCCGCGTCGACGAGGAGATCAAGACCCCGGCCAAGACGCTTGCCGAAGTTAAGGGTGAGCTCACCAGGCAGATCGCCGAGGAAAAGGCCCGCAAGTCCTACAGTGACGCCTTCGGCAAAATCGACGAGCAGCTTTCGGGCGGCTCCAACCTTGCCGAAGTCGCCAAGTCGCTCGGCGCCGAGGTCAAGCAGACCCCATCGCTGACCGCCGACGGTCAGGTCTACATGAAGCCCGGCGAGACAGTGGCGGCAGAACTGCAGCCGCTCCTCAAGACCGCGTTCGAAATGGACCAGGAACAGCCGCAGGTCGCCGAGATCGAAAAGGGCAAGTCCTTCGCGATCTACGACGTCACCGACATTCAGGCCTCGGCCCCTGCCCCGCTGGCGCAGATCCAGAACGACGTGAAGGTCGCCTGGGCGATCGACGCGGGCTCGAAGGCCGCCAAGGCCGCCGCGCTCAAGATGCAGGCCGCGATCCGCAAGGGTCAGACCATCGAGCAGGCCATGGCCGCGGCAGGCAAGAAGCTGCCCGCGCCGCAGCAGGTCTCGATGTCGCGCCCGACGCTTGCCGCCGCGCTGCAGTCGGGCCGTCAGGTGCCGCCGCCGGTCTCGCTGATGTTCCACATGGCCAAGAACACCGTGAAGGTGCAGGCGGCCGAGGGTGAGCGCGGCTGGTTCGTCGTCCAGCTCAAGGACATCGTGCCCGCCAAGATCGATTCGCCCGACATGATCCGCCGCGCGCAGACCGAACTCGGCCAGCAGCTCGGGCAGAGCTACGCCTCCGCCCTTGGCGCCGCGATGCGCAAGGACGTCGGCGTGAAGCGTCACGACGATGCCATCGCTGCCGTGCGCGACCAGCTCGCCGGCACTGCCCCCGCCAACTGATCCGAAGCGAGGGGGCAGCGATGGAGCGCGAATTCGACCGCACGGCGACGCTTGAGCAGCTGGCGCAGGGCAAGCCCGCGCTGGTCTGGCGCAAGCTCGTCGCCGACACCGAGACGCCGGTTGGCGCCGCCCTCAAGCTGATCGAGGACGGACGCGGCGACTTCCTGCTCGAATCGGTCGAAGGCGGCGAGACGCGCGGGCGCTACAGCCTGCTCGGCCTCGACCCGGACCTCGTGTTCCGCGCGAGCGGCGAGGCCTGCGAGATCAACCGCGCATGGCAGGCCGACCGCGAGGCGTTCGCACCGCTCGGCGGCGGCACCCTCGCTGAACTGCGCGCGCTGGTCGAGACCTGCCGCTGCGAGGTTCCGGCCGCGCTGCCCAAGGCTCTCGCCTGCCTCGTCGGCTACTTCGGCTACGAGACGATCGGCCTTGTCGAGAAGCTGCCACGCGCGCCGCAAAGCCCCCTCGAAGTGCCCGACATGCTGTTCGTCCGCCCGTCGCTGATCCTGATCTTCGACCGGCTTTCGGACGAACTTTTCTGCGTTGCGCCGGTGTGGCCGGAAACGGGTGACGCCGCTCTGGCGGTCGACCGCGCCGCCGAGCGCATCGACGAAGCCCTGCGCCGCCTCGCCGCCCCTGCACCCGTCGTGCCTGTCGCCACCGATCTCGCCGAGCCGGTATGCACGCCCGTCGTCCCGCCGGAGGATTACAAGGCGATGGCCCTTCGCGCGAAGGACTACATCGAGGCGGGCGACATCTTCCAGGTCGTGCTGGCCCAGCGCTTCACTTGCGAATTCCCGCTGCCACCGCTGGCGCTCTACCGTTCCCTGCGCCGCGTGAACCCCTCGCCGTTCCTCTATTTCCTCGACCTGCCCGGCTTCGCGCTGGTCGGCTCCAGCCCGGAAATCCTTGTGCGCGTGCGTGACGGCGAAGTCACCATCCGCCCGATCGCGGGCACCCGTCCGCGCGGCGCCAGCGCGGCCGAGGACAAGGCCAACGAAGCCAGCCTCCTCGCCGACCCCAAGGAACGCGCCGAGCACCTAATGCTGCTCGATCTCGGCCGCAACGACGTCGGCCGCGTCGCCGCTGCGGGCACCGTCGAGGTCACCGACAGTTACACGATCGAGCGCTACAGCCACGTCATGCACATCGTCTCGAACGTGGTCGGCCGGCTCGACACCGCGAAGCACGATGCCATCGACGCGGTCTTCGCGGGCTTTCCGGCCGGCACCGTCTCGGGCGCGCCCAAGGTCCGCGCCTGCGAGGTGATCGCCGAACTCGAACCCGAGACGCGCGGCCCTTACGCGGGCGGCGTCGGCTATTTCGCGCCGGACGGCTCGGTGGACAGCTGCATCGTCCTGCGCACCGGGCTGCTCAAGGACGGCGTCCTGCACGTGCAGGCGGGCGCGGGCATCGTGGCGGACAGCGACCCGGCCTACGAACAGCGCGAATGCGAAGCCAAGAGCGGCGCCCTCTTCGCCGCCGCACGCGAAGCGATCCGCGTTGCCGGGGAACCCGGGTTCGGGCAGTGAGGGCCTTCACGACCGAATACCGCTATCCCGACTATCTGCACGCCAACCGGCTATATCTGCTTCGACAGTGGCTGACATTGCGGTCGGCCCTGTTCTTGTTGGCGCTGTTCGTGACCGTCTCCGCGTTGAATGTCAGCGCCTATGCCGGGCCTCTTCCCTCAAGGATCGGCGCATCGGCATTGCATTCACTGGCCTATTTCGTTGGAGCCGGGGCGCTGCTCGCGATCGGCTACTTCTATTCGCTGCCTCGCACGACCCAAACTCATTGGCAGAAAAACGATCTTGCCGGGAATGCCGCCAGCTATCGGATGCAAGCCGAGGGCTTCACCGTGGCCAGCCCCTCGATCGACCTGAACCTGAACTGGCAGGACTTCCGCTGGTGGACGGAAGACGATCGGCTTCTCCTCGCCAAGCCTGAAGCTGGCTGCACGATTATATGGTTGCCCAAGGATCAGGTCGCTAACGACATTCTCGACAGCTTTCGCGAAGGCTTCGGGCGGTGTCAGGTCAAGCGGATTTGATCGCATGCGAACGCCACTAGCCCTCGCAGCTTGCGCGATCCTCGCCGCCTGCTCCTCCGACGAACCTGCCGCCAAGCCGTCAGCCCCGCCGCCTCCACCCTGTCAGGGCGCGAGCTTCGAGGGCGCCAGCTTCACGCACTGCACCGCCGTGCCGGGCCGCCACGCCATCCACACCGTCCTCGGCCCCAAGGGCGGTGCGCCCTATCGCAGCCTCTCGCAATTGGCGGTGGACCGCCCCGCGCGCAGCCACGAAGTCGCCTTCGCGATGAACGGCGGCATGTTCGACGCGGACGGCAAGCCTATCGGCTACTACGTCGAGAACGGCGAAAAACAGCACGCCCTCAACACCAACGAAGGCTGGGGCAACTTCCACCTCAGCCCCAACGGCGTCTTCTACGGCGATGCGGCAGGCAACTGGCATGTCCGCGCCAGCGACGACTTCGCGAAGTCCGTCACCGACCGTCCCGATTTCGGCACCCAGTCCGGTCCGATGCTGGTCATCTCCGGCAAGCTGCATCCGAAGATCGACGATGACGGCAAATCGCTGAAGCTACGCAACGGCGTCGGCATCGATGACAAGGGCCGCGCCCACTTCGTCATTTCCGACGAACCGGTATCCTTCGGCAAGCTCGCGCGCTATTTCCGCGACGCGCTGAAATGCGACAATGCGCTGTTCCTCGACGGCAGCGTATCATCGCTCTGGGACCCCGAACATGGCCGCGTCGACGGCGGCCCTCCGCTCGGCCCCTTGATCGTCGTCGAGAAAAGCGCAAAGGCGAAGTCATGATCCTCGTCATAGACAATTACGACAGCTTCACCTGGAACCTGGTCCATTACGTGATGGAACTGGGCGCCGAAGTGGAGGTCGTGCGCAACGACGCGCTCAGCACAGGCCAGGCCATCTCCAGCGGCGCGAAGGGCTTCCTGATCTCGCCCGGCCCCTGCACCCCCAACGAGGCGGGCATCAGCCTCGACCTCGTCGGCGCGGCGGCGGATGCGGGGATGCCGCTGCTCGGCGTGTGCCTCGGCCACCAGTCGATCGGCCAGTACTTCGGCGGCAAGGTCGTGCGCGGCGGTTTGATGCACGGCAAGACCTCCCCCGTCACGCATGACGGCACCGGCGTCTTCGCGGGCCTCCCCTCGCCCTTCACGGCGACGCGCTATCACTCGCTGATCGTCGAGGATATCCCCGAGACGCTGGTGGTGAACGCCCGCTCCGACGACGGCCACGTCATGGGATTCCGCCACGCGAGCCTGCCCATCCACGGCGTCCAGTTCCACCCGGAAAGCATCGCCACCCAGCACGGCCACGCCATGCTCGCGAACTTCCTGCGCACTTGCGGCATCGACGCAAGGCTGCCGGAGCGGCTGAGCGCATGACCCTGCCCGATCCGCTCCACCCGATCGCCGAGGACGAGGCGCAGGCCGCCTTCGCCGCCATCCTCGATGGCGAAGTGCCTGAATCCGAAATCGCCGAATTCCTCGTCGCCCTGTCGGATCGCGGCGAGACCGCCAGCGAAATCGCCGGAGCCGCGCGCGCCATGCGCGAGCGGATGATCCCGGTGAAGGCGCCCGCCAATGCCATCGACGTCTGCGGCACCGGCGGTGACGGCTTCCACACGCTCAACGTTTCGACCGCCGTTTCGCTCGTGGTGGCGGCCGCAGGCGTACCCGTCGCCAAGCACGGCAACCGCGCCGCCAGTTCCAAGGCAGGCGCCGCCGATACCCTCGAGGCCCTCGGCCTGAACCTCGACCGCGCCGTCGAGACCGCCGAAACCACTCTTGCCGAAATCGGCATCGGCTTCCTGTTCGCCGCGCGCCACCACCCGACGATGGGCAGGCTCATGCCGCTGCGCAAGTCGCTCGGGCGCCGCACGATCTTCAATCTGATGGGACCGCTGGCGAACCCTGCGCAAGTTTCGCGCCAACTCGTCGGCATTGCGCGTCCGGCCTATGTGCCGATCTACGCCGACGCCCTGCTGCGGCTCGGGACCGAGCACTCCATGGTCATCTCCGGTGATGAAGGCCTCGACGAACTGAGCCTCGCGGGCGGCAACGAAGTCGCCGAGATCCGTGGCGGCGAGCTATCCATGCGCCGCGTCGCTCCGCAGGATGCCGGGCTCCCGGTCGCTTCGGTCGATGCCATTCGCGGCGGCGATCCCGCCTACAACGCCCGCGCTCTCAATGACCTGCTGATGGGCGCGCCCGGTGCCTATCGCGACGCCGTGCTGCTTAACGCCGCCGGCGCCCTGCTCGTGGCCGGCGAAGTCGACAGCTGGGCCGAGGGCGTCGAAGAGGCTGCAGAAACCATAGACAAGGGCTTGGCCAAGGCCCTGCTCGACTGCTGGATCGCGGCAACCCGCGCCTGACGAGGAATCCATGTCCGACAAGCTCATCGAAATTTGTGATACCAAGCGGACGGAAGTCGCCGCACGCAAGGCTTTGGCGACCATCGCGGACCTCGACGCCCGTGCCGCCTTGCAAACGCCTGTTCGCGGTTTCGAAGCCGCTCTGCGCGCCAAGGCCGAATCCGGCTATGCGCTGATTGCGGAAATTAAGAAAGCTTCACCGTCCAAAGGACTGATCAGAAATGATTTTCGTCCTGCCGAACATGCGATCGCTTATGAGAAGGGTGGCGCCGCGTGCCTGTCCATCCTGACCGATGCCCCTTATTTTCAGGGCCATGAGGACTTCCTTGTCGAGGCGCGCGCTGCTTGCAGCCTTCCCGTCATCCGCAAGGACTTCATGGTCGATCCCTGGCAGGTCGCAGAAGCGCGCGCGATCGGTGCGGATGCCATCCTCATCATCGTTGCCGCACTGGACGATGTGCTGATGGCCGAAATCGAATCCGCCGCTATCGAGCGTGGTCTGGACTGCCTGGTCGAAGTTCACAACGAACATGAGATGGAGCGTGCAAGCGCATTGAAATCACGCCTTATCGGTGTGAATAATCGTGACTTGCGCCATTTTGTTACCGACATTGCGACCACCGAGCGCCTCGCACCTCTCACCCCCTCCGGAACCCTGTTGGTCAGCGAGAGCGGCATTAACGTCCATGCGGACCTCGACCGCCTTTCGTCCTGCGGCGCCCGCACGTTTCTCGTGGGCGAAAGCCTCATGCGTCAGGATGATATAGAAGCGGCGACCCACGCCCTGCTCACCGGAGTCTGAAGCTCACATGGGATTGCGATGACCAGATCTCTCACGCATATCGATGGCGACGGCAATGCGCGCATGGTCGATGTCGGTTCGAAGGCCAAGACCAAACGCATCGCCGTTGCTTCCGGTCGCATTTCCATGAATGCGGATGCGCTTGCGGCGATACGGGCTGGCAATGCGCCAAAGGGGGACGTCCTCGGGACCGCACGCATCGCAGGCATCATGGCCGCCAAGCGCACAGCGGAACTCGTTCCCATGTGCCATCCACTTGCACTGGACGCGGTGAACCTAGATTTCTCGTTTGAGGACACGGCGATCAGGGTTGTTGCGAAGGCTTCGCTGACCGGCAAGACTGGTATCGAAATGGAAGCTATAACAGCAGCTTCCATCGCACTCGTAACAATCTATGACATGGCTAAGGCGCTCGACAAGGGCATGATCATCGGCGACATTCGCCTTGTCGAAAAGGTTGGCGGCAAATCCGGCCACTGGAAAATGGACGGATGGGCCGAGTGACCGATCGTGAGCTTCTCTCGCTTGAGGATGCGCAGGCCCGCCTGCTGGCGCTTGCCGCGCCGCTCCCGATGGAGCGCGTCGACATCGAAGGGTCGCTGAACCGATATCTCGCAGAGCCGCTGCGCGCCAGGCGCACTCAGCCACCTGCCAATCTTTCCGCAATGGACGGCTATGCCGTTACCGCAGGCGACTTGCACGGACCATGGCGCGTAGTCGGTGAAAGTGCGGCTGGCCACCCTCATGTCGGCATGCTGTCGACGGGAGAGGCGGTACGCATTTCGACGGGAGCGCCACTGCCAGACGACGCGGCGGCGGTAATCCTGCAGGAAGATCTCGTGCGCGACGGTCAGTCCCTGACACTGTCCGGTGACCTGCCCGAGCCCCCGCATAAGCATATCCGGCATTGCGGTATGGACTTCGCCGAGGGTGCGCAAGTCATCTCCTCCGGCATGTGCATCACACCGGCGCAGATGGCATTGGCGATCGCCGCTGGCCATACGCATCTGCCCGTACATCGGACACCGCGCCTCACCGTGATCGACAGTGGTGATGAACTCGTGGCCGATCCAGAACTCTGCGCACCGCATCAAATCCCCGCGAGCAATGGCACCATGCTGGTCGCAATGGCGGGGGCGCTTGGCATCAACGCCCGCCGGATCGGACCGGTGGCGGACGATATCGATGCCATAACATCCGCTTTCGAAGCTTCGGGCGACGTCGATCTCATCGTAACGAGCGGCGGAGCCTCAGTCGGGGATCACGACCTCATTCGCCCGGCACTCGAGCGCTGGGGCGCCTGCATCGATTTCTGGCGCGTTGCGATCAAGCCGGGCAAGCCCATCCTCGTCGCCACGCGCGAATTGCCGGGACGGCGGCAGATCGTGCTCGGCCTCCCCGGCAACCCGGTGTCCAGCTACGTCACCGCCTATCATTTCCTCCTCCCTCTTCTGCGCGCAATGCAAGGCGCTGCGCGTCCATTGCCCATGCGCCTAACCACCCGACTGGGCATGCCGCTGCGCGCGAGCGGTCGCCGCAGGGAATTCTTGCGGGGCTGGTGGAACGGGCAAAGCGTGATGGTGCACGAACTGCAGGACAGTGGCGCCCTGTCGTCACTGGCGGCGAGCAATGTCCTTGTCGATCGCCCGGCGATGGCTGGACCCGCCGTAACGGGCGATGAAGTCCAGATCTTCCTACTCCATAATGGCGGTATTGCCTGAAGCATTGTTATTTGGTTGCTTGATTGTTCTCTCAATGTTCACTACCAGAACAAACGGGATCAGGGTTCGCCTGGTTCGGAGGTCACGAAAAGGCAGCGACAATGTTGACGCGCAAGCAGCACGAATTGCTCCGGTTCATCCAGACCCGGCTTGAGGAGAGCGGCATCTCCCCCAGTTTTGAGGAGATGAAGGAAGCGCTCGACCTCAAGTCCAAGTCCGGTGTGCACCGCCTGATTTCGGCATTGGAAGAGCGAGGCTTCATCCGCCGCCTCCCCAATCGCGCGCGCGCCCTGGAGGTCCTGCGCCAACCCGACGATACGGGCAGCAAGGCGCCTCGTCCCTCCGCTGCCAATAGCAATGACGGGATCGCACCTGTGCAGACGCCGCGCCGTGCGGTTGAACCGGCCAATGACGTGATCGAAATTCCGCTGCACGGTCGCATCGCCGCAGGCGTTCCCATCGAGGCTCTTGAAGGGCAATCGACCCTGCCTGTCCCAGCTGCTCTGCTCGGTTCGGGTGAACATTATGCGCTGGAGGTATCTGGCGATTCGATGATCGAGGCAGGTATTCTCGACGGCGATTTCGCCCTCGTTAAGCGCACCAATGCCGCGCGGGACGGTGAAATCGTGGTGGCCCTCATCCGTGGAGAGGAGGCCACCCTCAAGTACCTGCGGCGTGAAGCTGGAATGGTCCGTCTAGATCCCGCGAACGCCGCTTACGAGCCGCAAATTTATGGGCCGGATGAAGTGGAAGTTCAGGGCAAGCTCGCCGGCCTGCTCCGTCGATACAACTAAGTTCTAAGCTTACACACCGTCACCATCACGAGCGGGCAGAGCTTTTCGGAGCAGCATTAAGCTGAGCCGGATTACTTGGCCCCACTTGTGGTGGCGATTTCTGTTGAATCGACTGCAAGCAATAATTCTTTCGAGGAACTTCACTTCCCCGCGAGTGAAGCATTATTTTGCTGCCAGTGATCCATTGAGACGGCTCTGGGGTGGCGAGGCACGCCACCAGCCATGTTCGCCTTGGGCCTGCGCCACGGTATCGATCCGAGCCTGGTCCAGATATATGGCCAGTCCTCCGGTACGCTCAAGAGAACCACGATCAGCCTTGAACCAGCGTGGCCGACAACTGCGTGGTAACCACCGATCCGAAATAACGATATCGCTACGCTCACATGCAGCCGCAAGCGAACGTTCTGCCACGGAATCGCGCCCTCGCGAAATCAGCAGGTGCCAGGTCTTTCCCGATCTCCGGACGGGAACAGTGCAGAAATCCGGATTGCACAGAGCGCCCGGCAGCTTGTCGAAAGTAGCAGGCAGAGTTTCTATCCCCGCGAATTCCATAAGATTGTCCCGAGCGTAGCCGCTTCGGCTGTTCCTGAGCAAAAACAGCCGGTTTCCATCGTCTTCCACAAGGCCCACGTGACGCCCGTCGCCCGACACCAGTACGTCCGCAGGCGGCGCCATCGCCAGAAACAGCACCCCGATGGCAGCAACCGGAAGCCCTGCCCAGCGGATGCGACCGCTCCACAAGCCAAGCCAAAGCCCTCCTGCGACAAAAAGCAGGAACGCCCATGCATTCGTGCCCGGCAACAGGTTGACCGCGCCCGGCCTGGAGGCAAACCAGTGGGCCAATCCAACCAGCATATCCACCGAGATCCCGGCGAGCCACCAGAATGGCCCTCCCATCCCCACGATGTCGAGCATGAGCGCGCAAGCCAGCAACGGCATCACGATAAACGTCGACCACGGGATCGCGACCACGTTGGCAAGGGCTCCATACACACCCGCGCGGTGAAAATGGAACAGGCCGATCGGCATGAGTGCCAGGTCGATGACCGCGCCGGTCAGCAGGAGGAGGAGAAGATGCCGGACGCCTTGCGCTGCCACCCCTTCGTCGCGCGGCCCGAGGAAATGGCGCACCGGTTCGGAGGTACTGACCGCGATCAGCGCCAGAACCGCGCCGAAGCTCATCTGGAAGCTCGGCCCCATTACCGCCTCAGGCCAAAGCAGCAGGACGCTGAACGCCGCAACAGCCAGCATGCGCAAGGACAGGGGTTCACGCCCGAGGGCCAGCGCCGCCAGAACCAGCAACGCCCCTATGCATGACCGAACGGTAGGGACTTCGGCGCCGGACAGCAGCGTATAAGCCAAACCTGCGAGCGCCCCTACCCCGGCCGCGACTACCGGTAGCCTGACCCTCAATGCAATCCATGGGAAAAATGCCAGCAACCGAATTACCAGGAGATATACGGCGCCCACCATGGCGCTGACATGCAGGCCACTGATCGACAACAGGTGCGCCAGCCCCGAATCGCGCATGGCCTGGTCATCGGCCTCAGAGATTCCGCCCCGATCGCCAGTGACGAACGCAGCCGCGATACCTGCCCGCTCTTCGCCGATGCGAACCCGAATATGATCCGTCAACGACTGCCGGACATCCGACAACCCAAACCGGCCTCCGCTGGCTTTCCGAACGACCTTCACTTCCCCGATTACCGAACCGCTGGCAGCGATACCCGCGAACCAGGAGGTTCGCGCAAAGTTGTATGCACCCGGAAGCATAGGCGGAGCCGGAGGCATGAGCCTCGCGCGGAACGCCACCAGGTCTCCCACGCCGATGCCGGCCGCAGCCTCCTTGCCGGGAACATTGAGACGAACCTTGATGGCCGTGCCGTGTAACGGGTCGCGCATGGCAAGCAGCAAACGATCGCGCGCGAGCGCAGGCTGCGACTCCACTGACAGCACATGTGCGGTAAAACTACCCGTCGCGGGCCTGCCTATCGCAGCCTGGCCGACGAGTTCCGAGCGCGCCCATACAGCAAGACAACCGGCCACGACGAGCAACGGCAGCAGCATCATGGCCCGTCCCAGATGAGGATAGGCATTCCGCAAAGGAAAGGATGCATAACAAATTGCAGAAACTGCAACAAAGAGGCAGCAAAACCCTATCCACCATGCCGCGGATGATAGCCAAAACCACGCGATTATGCCGGTTGCGAAGGCCACCGTCAGCCACGGAGCCCGCTCGAAACCGGCGCCGGAAAGAAATCGCTCGACGACTGCCAAAACCCTCGACAAGAGGCCCGCAGCGGTCCATGGCCCATGCTGCAATGCAGCGGTTCCGGGGCTACCCGGAGGCGAAATTTCACAGATTGCGGCCGGGGTCCCCATGGTCGCCAATAGGACAGGAAGGTCGGGTAGATGGCAAGCGGCAGTGCATCGGGCGAGGCGACTGGCAAGAAGGCCCCCGTGCCCTCCCCTGTCGTAACGCGCTTTGCTCCCTCGCCGACCGGTTATCTCCATATCGGTGGTGCTCGCACTGCGCTGTTCAACTGGCTCTTCGCCCGGCACCACGGTGGCAAGTATCTGCTACGCATCGAGGACACAGACCGCGCCCGTTCGACCGAATCCGCAATCGACGCCATCTTCGACGGGCTTTCCTGGCTTGGTCTCGATGGTGACGAAGCGCCGGTGTTCCAGTTCGCCCGCTCCGACCGCCATGCCGAAGTCGCTGCGCAACTGATCGAGAACGGTCACGCCTATCGTTGCTACCTGACGCAGGAAGAACTCGCAGAGCGCCGCCAGAAGGCGCAGGAAGAGCGCCGCCCGTTCCGCATCGACAGCGAATGGCGCGATGCCGATCCCTCGACCTGGCCGGCCGACCGCTCGTGGGTGGTCCGCGTCAAGGCCCCGCGCGAAGGCTCGACGACGATCGAGGATCTCGTGCAGGGCACGGTCACCGTGCAAAACGAGGAAATCGACGACTTCGTCATCCTGCGCGGCGACGGCACCCCGACCTACATGCTGGCCGTGGTGGTCGATGACAACGACATGGGCGTCACCCACGTCCTGCGCGGCGACGATCATCTGAACAACGCCTTCCGCCAGCTCGTCGTCATTAACGGCATGGGCTGGGACGTTCCCGTTTACGGCCATGTGCCGCTGATTCACGGCTCTGACGGGGCAAAGCTGTCCAAGCGTCACGGCGCGCTGGGCGTCGATGCCTACCGCGACGAAATGGGCCTGCTGCCCGAAGCCGTGTTCAACTACCTGCTGCGCCTCGGCTGGGGACACGGCGATGAGGAAATCATCAGCCGCGAGCAGGCGATCGAATGGTTCGACATGGTAGACGTGGGCAAGAGCCCGTCACGCTTCGACCTGGCCAAGCTTCAGAATCTCAACGGGCACTACATCCGCGAGGCCGACGATGTGCGGCTGGCGGGCCTCGTCGAAGCACGCCTCAACGGCGTGGAAGGCGACGAGCCTGCCGACCTGCTGGTCCGCGCCATGCCCGTGCTCAAGGTCCGTGCCAAGGACCTCAACGAACTTGCAGAAGGCTCTGCCTTCCTCTTTGCCAAGCGCCCGCTCGCCATGAGCGAGAAGGCGCTGGCGCTCCTGACCATCGAGGGGCGCGAGCGCCTTGCGGCTATTCATGAGCGCCTGTCCGGCCAGGCCGACTGGACACTCGAGGCATTGGAAGCCAACCTGAAGGCAATGGCCGAGACCCTCGGATTGGGCCTCGGCAAGCTCGCGCAACCCTTGCGGGCAGCCCTGACGGGTCAGACGACTTCGCCGGGGATATTCGACGTACTGGTATTGCTCGGACGGGAAGAAAGCCTCGCGCGCATTGGCGAGCAGGCACAGGTTCCCGCCGGGTCGCAGTCATAAGGAGATAATTGGTGGGTGATCAGGCTAAACTGAGCGTCGGTGGCGCGGAACACGACTATCCCGTTCTGAAGGGAAGCGTGGGTCCGGACGTCATCGATATCCGCAAGCTCTACGGCCAGACGGGCGCGTTCACGTTCGATCCGGGCTTTACCTCGACCGCGAGCTGCGAGTCGGCGCTGACCTACATCGATGGCGACGAAGGCGTTCTGCTGCACCGCGGCTATCCGATCGGCCAGCTGGCCGAGAACTCCTCGTTCATGGAAACGAGCTACCTGCTTCTGAATGGTGAACTGCCGAGCAAGGATGAACTTGCGACGTTCGAGAACACCATCACGCGCCACACCATGCTGCACGAGCAGCTGGCGACGTTCTATCGCGGTTTCCGCCGCGACGCGCATCCGATGGCGATCATGTGCGGTGTGGTCGGCGCGCTTTCGGCGTTCTACCACGATTCGACCGACATCGCGGACCCTGAGCATCGCAAGATCAGCTCGCACCGCCTGATCGCAAAAATGCCCACGATCGCGGCGATGGCCTACAAGTACTCGGTCGGCCAGCCGTTCCTCTATCCGGACAACAAGCTGAGCTACACCGGCAACTTCCTGCGCATGACCTTTGGCGTGCCCGCAGAAGAGTACGAGGTGGTCCCGGCGGTCGAAAAGGCGATGGACCGCATCTTCATTCTCCACGCCGACCACGAGCAGAACGCCTCGACCTCGACCGTGCGTCTTGCCGGTTCGTCGGGCGCGAACCCCTTCGCGTGCATCGCGGCGGGCATCGCCTGCCTCTGGGGTCCTGCGCATGGCGGCGCAAACGAAGCCGCGCTCAACATGCTCAAGGAGATCGGCACCCCCGATCGCATCCAGCACTACATCGACCGCGCCAAGGACAAGAGCGATCCGTTCCGCCTGATGGGCTTCGGTCACCGCGTCTACAAGAACTACGACCCGCGCGCGACGGTCATGCAGTCGACCCTGCGCGAGGTGTTCGAGGCACTCAACGTCACCGATCCGCTGTTCGAGACCGCACTGCGCCTCGAAGAGATCGCGCTCAGCGATCCCTACTTCGCGGAAAAGAAGCTGTTCCCGAACGTGGACTTCTACTCGGGCATCATCCTTTCGGCGATCGGCTTCCCGACCACCATGTTCACCGTTCTGTTCGCTCTGGCGCGCACCGTGGGCTGGGTTGCGCAGTGGAACGAAATGATCTCCGATCCCGGCCAGAAGATCGGCCGTCCGCGCCAGCTCTACACCGGCCCGACGCAGCGCGACTACGTGCCGCTCGACAAGCGCTAAGGGTCATATCCGCGAGCATTCGCGGTTACCCGACAAACGGCCCTCGCGAACGCGGGGGCCTTTTTCGTTGTGCCTGCGGTGAGAACTTGTCTCTTTTGAGCAATCGCGCCACAATCCCGCCGCATCCGGAGCGCAACCTCCCTGCTCGAATGGGGGCGCACTTTAATGCCGATTGTTAGATTCCTGGCGACAATCCTAGGCCTTCTGGCGGTCGCCGCAGGGATTTTCGTAGTCTTGCAAGGCACCGGGGTACTCAAGTGGCCGGCGGGCAGTGCCATGATCGCCGATCGTGCCTGGGCCGTGCGCGGTGCTGTTTTTGCGATGGTCGGCGGTATCGTCGTTTGGCTGGGCCGCAGGTGCTAGATCGGCTTCAGGCGTCCGTATCCACCGGAACTTCGAGAATGAACCGCGCACCGTGGCCCGGGTCGCTCTCGATGAGCAAATCGCCGCCCATGGCGCGAGCCAATCGCCGCGATATATAAAGTCCCAGGCCAGAACCACCGTCACCGCTTCGGCCCAGACGCTCGAACTTCTCGAATACCCGCGCCTGATCACTGATGCTGAGGCCAGGCCCCTGATCCGCGACGATGGCGCGGGCGCGGGCGCCTTCGACCTCGACATGAACGTCCACGCGCGATCCATCCGGCGAATACCGGATGGCATTGCCGATCAGGTTGAGCAGGATCTGAAGCACGCGCCGGAACTCCGCCAGGGCCGGAGCATGATCGTCCGGCATCGGCGATACGATTGCGATGCCCTTTTCGCGCGCCCGGACTCCCAGGATACCAGCGGCCTGACGGGCAACATCGGCCAAGTCGATAAAGTCCGGGGTCGTTGAAAAGTTGTCGTCCTCGACGACTTCAAGGTCGGCCATGTCCTCCAGCAGGTCCAGCAACAGCTTGCCTGCACTGGCGATTTCGCCGGCATATTCGGCATAGGCATCAGGAAGCGGCCCGGCCAAACGGGTCCGGATAGTCTCCGCATTCGCCACGATCCGGGCGATCGGTTGCCTCAGAACCGGTGCCAGATCCTGCCCGACCAATCCACGACGCTGCACCGAAGGCGGCGCCTCCACGACAGGCACCCAGCCCGAAGGTGCTTCGTCCGACAACAGTAGCAGTTCGAAGCCCGAAGGTTCGAAACCAGGCCTAATATGCGGCACCAGCGATACCCGCCACGACCGCGTTGATCCGGCGACGACCACCGGCGCACCGTCGAGCAGACGCCAGTGAAGTGGCTGCCGATGCGTCACGTTCTCTGGCGGCAGGAAGTCGGTCCAGCAGCGCCCCATCCCCTGTTCCATCGCGGCGGCGAGTGCCGCCAGTTCGGGAGAGTCGCACGTGACGGCGATCAGGCGCTGCCCGGCGTCGAGCCAGGCGCTCAGTTCAGCCAGATGCCGGTCGGTGACCGCGCGCCGGCTCTCGCCGGTTGCGCCTTCTTCGGAGCCTACCGCTGCTGTCTGCCAACTGCGGACGCGGATCAAACACCCCTCTCCCTCGGGCTCGACTTCGACCCACGAGGAGATCGCATCGCTGCCGTCTTGCGCCTGGATGGATCGCTCCACCGGGCAACCCGCCCGGCGAGCACCGCGCACCAGATCGAGCAGTTCGGGAATCGCTATGACACCGGGCATTTCGCCACCGCACCGAAGCTGAAGACCGGCAAGCGGCTCGTCAGCGCTGATCAGGCAGTCATGGGCATCGCAGATGGCGTGGGCGAGTATGGCGCCGTCGCTCCGGATCATGGCACGGTAGCCCCGTTCGAAAGGATCGATGCGGCGCGCCAGGCATCGATCTTGGCGAGCCCCGCCGGAAAGCTGGTCACCCCATGAATCGCCCGCACTTGCCCTTCGGCGACTTCCGCCGGTGCCTGCGCAGCCAACAGGCAAAGAGCCAGACGCACCTGCTGAGCTGGCAGCGTCGCCTTGGTGACCGCGTCCCGCGGTTCGCCGGAGCGCCGGGCCAGCGCTGTCAGGAACAACGCGACACCCGCCTGAGAAATAGACAACGAGGCTTCCAGGCTCAGGTCGGCAACAACGCGATCCGCGCAGGTCAACCGGTTGGAAGCCTCCCTATGGGTGCGCCGTACCTCCTCTTCGACAGCCAGAGCACGCTCAGAAAGCGTAGGCTCGGCCCCGACCAGCGAGCGCAGGATGGCCAGCACCGCTTCGAGCACGCCCTGGGGCAATTCCGCCAGCGGAAGCGCCATGCGCCGCTGCCCCTGGCTCCACCGGGCCTGCGCAGCGAGGAAACCCCGTGCCGACGCATCTCCGGAAGCGAGCAGCTCCTGCATCAGCGAAGGCGCGACCGGATCAAGGCCGAGCCTGTCCTGCAGCCGCTCGGTCAACTGCCATTCCAGCGCGACGGCATGGACATGCGCAAGCAGAGCCGGTTCGTCGAGGAAAGCGCGCGTCAGCACCGCGATTTCCTCGGGAGCATGGGCACGCCGATCCGCACTGCCGATCAAGGCATCGAGCAATTGACCTGCGATATCCGACAAGATGCCCCTGACCCGCGCAAGGATTTCTTCGCTGAGGGCAGCGCTCTGCTCGGCCGCCACGAGATAGCGCAACACCGGCAGCGCGGAAGCCGCGGCGGAGTCGCCGCGCACAAGGTCGCGTCGCAGCGCTGCCTCTGCGGCTTGCGTATCCGCCGGATGGACGGCCTGATCGATCATATGACCCGTCTAACCGGCATCTGGTTAATTCGAGGTTATCCGTCGCGCCGCCGCGGCAGCACGAGCGCCGCGACCACGAGACCGGCCGAAAGCAGCCTTACAGCAAGCAGAACCTGTCCGAAGCCCGAAGCGAATGCGAGGATCACGCCGAGCAATGCCCGGTCTGCGAAAAAGCCCGCAAAACGTCCGATGGCGATGCGCGGCAACAGTACCAGGAGCATCATCAGAATTGCCGGGGTGCACAGCCAAGCCAGCACCGGTTCCCCCGGGAAACGGGGGGTATCCAGCAGGATCAGGGCGGCAAAGGCCACATCGACCAGCCAGACCAGGGCGTCCGCACGCGGGATCGCGGGAGAAGCCTGCCCAAGCGCATGTCGCTCTGCTGCGCGCAACAGACGACTGGCCTCCACCAGCAGCCATGCGACCGCCAGGAACCCGAAGGCGCACCACAGGAACCCGAACCAGCCTGCCCCCACCGCAAGGAACAGCGCAACCAGTACAGCTGCCGACACGACATTGCTGGCATTACCCGCATGCAGAAGCGAGGAACCGAAGCTCAGAACCGCGAAACGCGCGATCGTGCGCCCGGGAGTACGCGGACCGTCCTGCGCGAAGCGACTGCGCATCCACTCGTCTTCCAGCGCATAGGCTTCCGCCTCGCTGCGTACCATGCGCCAGCCGGAACCAGCGCGATCGGCCGCCGGCACCTCACGCATGACGATACCGGACTGGAGCGCGATGCGTGTCAGGGCGGAGATCGCATCCACGTCGGGCGGAAGTTCGTGCAGGCGTTCCACCAGAGCGCCTGGGACGCGCATCAAACCCGCCGTGGCACGGTTGATATCGATACGCTCGAAACCGGCCGCGAGAGCGCCTTCGACCGGCTGGACCAGAACCATGGGAGCCCGCCCCTCAAGCAGGCTCGCCGCGGCTGCGGGATCGGCGAAAAGGCCTTCAGAAACCACGACCAGTTCGTCGCCCGCCGTCACCAGCCCGGCAAGTTGGCTGGCTCCGGTCGCAATGGCGAACTGCAGTCCGGCGTCCTCGGCATCATGCTGAAGAGCGATCAGTTCGGGTGAGGTCCCGCGCGCCATGCAGATGACACGCTGGCATTCGAGCGCAAGCACCATGCCGAGCTGATGCTGCGCAACGCTCGCGCCCGCAACGCGCAGGAATGCGCGCGGGAACGGCTGCCCCGACGCGGCAGGCTCCGTCATGGCCAACAATGCTATGCGCAAATTCGAAACTCCAGCACCCCGGCAAGATGTAGGCAGGTCGACGCCAAGTGCCAAGCCAAAGCGGCGGATCAGGTTCCGGAAAACTCCGTCAGATAGGATTTGAGGCGACGCACCGCAGTCGGTTCGCCCGGTGCGGCGTCCAGGGCATCCTGTGCCAGTTCCAGCAATCGCATCGAATGGAAGCTCGCCGCAAGACCCTTCAACCGCGTGGCCGCAATCACCCAGTTGCCGTCGCAGCGCGCCCGTTCGAGCAGATCTACCTGCCGCTCGACCCCCTCGATATAGGCCGCGCGCAACTCCGCCATCAGCACGGGGTCGCCACCCGCCGCAGCGGCAAGAGTGGCTTCGAGGGCTCCAGCTTCATACGCCATTTCCCCAGCTTAATCTCGGAAGTCTTAAACCGGGGTTTATCGGCCCGGTGCACGTGGTATCCTAGCCGGATGGTTGGGGAAAACAGGATCATCGCATTCGGCGCAGGCAACGGCGAAACGTCGGAGCCCGAAGCGCCGACAATTGCGGCCGAATCGGCAATCGAGGCGGAAACGCCCGAAACCTGGGACGACGCCTGGGTTGCGTCCGATGGCGTCGAGGACCCGGTTGCACCGGCTTCCGGCAACGAATGGATCGCGCCCGCCGTGGCTGGAACTCTCGTGGTCGCGTGGAGCGGCCTGTTCGTCTTGGCGAGCCTGCCCGCGTTCAGGACGGGTCTGCCGCTGACCCAGCTTCCGGCACTTGTGATGCAGTGGAGCGTACCCGTCCTGCTGATCGGCCTCGGATGGCTGATCACAATGCGCCACAGCGCGCGCGAAGGCCGTCGCTTTGGCCACGTCGCTCATGCACTGTCGACCGAATCGGCTCTTCTCGAACGGCGCCTCACCACCGTGAACCGCGAATTGAGCCTGGCCCGCGAGTTCATCGCCGCCCAGACGCGCGACCTCGAAACGCTGGGCCGCCTCGCCGCCGAACGCCTGTCCCAGAATGCCGAGCGCCTGCAGGAACTCGTGCGTGACAATGGCGCGCGCGTCGATTCGATCAGTTCGGTCAGCACCGCCGCACTCGACAACATGGAGAAGCTGCGTGGCCAGTTGCCGGTCATCGCCAGTTCGGCAAAGGATGTGACCAACAACATCGCCAATGCCGGCCGCACCGCCCATGCCCAGCTCGAGGACATGATCAACGGCTTCAACCGACTGAACGAATTCGGTTCCGCCAGCACTCGCCAGGTGTCGCTGCTGCGCGATCAGGTCAACGAGACGCTCGATGGCTTTAACGCGCGCAGCGAGCAGCTCGAACAGGCCGTAGCCGCGCGCTTTGTCGCGCTCGATGAGCACGGTGAGGACTTCCGCAACCGCCTCGACAAGCATGAGATCAATGCGCTCGCGGCGATTCGTACCCGCGCCAAGGCGCTGACGGACGAAATCGACCAGGGACGTCAGCAGCTGGACCGGCAAGAAGCGGAAAGCCTCACCTCGTTGCGCGCTCGGCTCAGCGCGCTGCGGGACGAAAGCGATGTCGTCTCGCGCGCGTTGCGACAGGCTGAAGAGCGCGCAACGACGAATCTGCGGGCTTCGCTGTCCGAACTGTCCGAGGAGCAGACGGCAGCGGGTATCGCCATTGCCGAGGCGCAGCAGACCGCGATCGATGCACTCACGGATCGGCTTGCCGGGATCGCGGCGGATGCCTGCCAGCTCGATGAATCGATTGGTCTGCGCGCCGAGCGGCTGGCCATGGAGGCCGGGGAGCGGCAGTCACGCCAGGTCGAGCAGGAACGCCACGCCATCGCCCGCATCGATCATATGCTGGGTGAACTCGACGTATCGATTGCCGAACGCCTGGAACGTCACCGCATTCAGGCCGCCGCCCTTGCCGAACGCGCGGCTGCGGTGACCGGCGAGCTTGGCCGCTTCGAGGCTCGCATCGAAACCATCACCGTGCAGACCGGGGAAGTCGAAGACCGCCTTTCGACCAGCCTCTCGACGTTGACCGACCGTCTGACGGCCGCGCGCGCGACACTGGCGGCGACCGATACCGAAGTGGAAAAGCTGACCGAGGACAGCGTTCGCCTGCTGGAACTGATCCAGGCGAGCGCCCGCCAGACCGGCAACACACTTCCCGAGGCGCTTGCCGTATCGGAAGATCGCCTCCGCCGAATTCAGGACGGGCTTGGCGCAGTTCTGGTGCAGCTGCGTGAAGCGGCGCAAGGTGGCGAGGACGTTGCCGCCGAAATCGGCGTATCAGGGCGCGATCTTGATGCGCTCATAGGCGGCCTCACTCAGGCGCAGGCCCAGATTTCGGCGCGCGGAGCAGATCATGCCGCCCTGCTCGGCCGCCTTCAGGATACGCTTGGCGAGATCGACACGGCCACACAGACGGCTGCGGACAAGGCAGGCGGCGCGCTGATCGGCGCACTCGCCGCCTTGGGCACGACCCTGGACGAAACGGTTTGCGCGATCGAGGAAGACAGCGCCGAACGCATCACGCGGATCGCCGAGACCCTGGCCGACGAGAGCGCCGCAGCCATTGAAAAGGCCATGCGCGGCAAGGTCGCGGAAATCTCCGGCCAGCTCGAACAAGCGGTAGCCCATGCCTCGGGCGTCACCCGCGAAGCGACCACCCAGCTGCGCGAGCAGATCACCAAGGTCGATGATCTCGTCGGCAATCTCGAGGGCCGCGTCACGCAAGCCCGCGAGAAGGCTGAAGAGCAAGTCGACAACGACTTCGCCCGCCGAGCCGCATTCATCACGGAATCGCTCAATTCAAACGCAATCGACATCGCCACGGTGCTGTCGAGCGACATCGCCGACAGCGCTTGGGCAGCATACTTGCGGGGTGATCGAGGCATCTTCACTCGCCGGGCCGTGAGCCTCCTCGATGCGGGAGAGATCAAGACGATCCAGCAGATCTTCGAGCGCGACGACGCCTTCCGCGCCAACGTCAGCCGTTATATCCACGACTTCGAGTCGATCCTGCGTCAGGTCCTCTCGACCCGCGACGGCAACGCTCTGGGCGTTACGCTCCTGTCCTCTGACATGGGCAAGCTCTACGTGGCGCTGGCGCAGGGCATCGAGCGTTTGCGGGGTTAAGGATGAGCCTGGAACGCGATTGGATGCAATCGCGTTCCGGCCATCGCGGCGGAACGATCAATCCACGTCCCGGTAGACCGCACCGACATGCGCCGCGCCTCGGGCTGAGGCAAGTTTCTCCTGCCTTTCCCGCTCTCGATAGGCCGCTCGCTGTTCGTCAGTGCGCTCGCCATGACAAGCGGGGCAACTCACACCGATCTCGTAGAGTTCCGATTCCCTGTCCTCCGCGCTGATCGGGCGGCGGCAAGCGTGGCACAGTTCGTAGCTGCCTTGGACCAATCCGTGCCTGATGGTCACGCGCTGATCGAAAACGAAGCATTCGCCCTCCCACAAGCTCTGGTCCTGCGGCACGGTTTCCAGGTATTTCAGAATTCCGCCCTTCAGGTGATACACCTTCTCGACGCCTTCCTGCTTGAGGAAAGCCGTCGACTTCTCGCAGCGGATGCCGCCGGTACAGAACATCGCCACCTTCGGCGGCTTCCCCTGCCCCAGCAACCTGTCACGCTCGGCGCGGAACCATTCGGGGAACTCGCGGAAGGTCTGGGTCTGCGGGTCGATAGCCCCGGAGAACGTCCCCACCGCCACTTCGTAGTCGTTGCGGGTATCGATCACGATCGTGTCCGGATCGGAGATCAGCGCGTTCCAGTCCTGCGGCTCGACATATGTGCCCACGGTCGCCAGCGGATCGATATCCGGCTGACCCATCGTCACGATCTCGCGCTTGATCCGCACTTTCATACGATGGAACGGCATGTGCGGCGCGTCGGAGAACTTGACGTCCACCCCGGCACATCCCGGCAGTCCGCGCACATGCGCAACGATCGCAGCGATCCCCGCCTCGGTCCCGGCGATAGTCCCGTTGATCCCCTCACCCGCCAGCAGCAGCGTGCCGCGAATGCCGTGCGTGTGACACAGTGCCTCGAGCGGCACCTTCAGCGCAGCGGGGTCATCGAAACGGGTAAAGCAGTAAAGCGCCGCCACGCACAGGTGTGGCGCGCTGGTATCCAGCGGTTCCATGGCCTGCCTCTAACGCGGAACGACGCGAAAGCCAAAGGCAACGATCAGTAACCGAGATCCTTGACCGGCGGCGTGCCGAAGAGATTGACGTCGTCCACGGTGATCCACCCGTTTGCGTAATTGGCGTAGTAAAGCCCGAAGAGCAGCACCGCCACCATCGTTGCCCGGCGGGCGACAAGCCTGGGACGAAAATTCACCGGCGCGCTGGTGGCGTGCCCCTTCTCGATCACATGGCCCTCCACTTCGTCCGGCGTGCGCAGACCCACCGGGAGGACGATGAATGCGCTCAACACCCAGAACAGAGCGTAGATCGCGATCATGGAGGTCCAGTTCATCGCCATCGCATCAATCCTCCAGCAGCAGCACCTGCACCTGCGGCTTCTTGCCCGACCAGCGCGTCGCGGCACGGCGCGCTGCAAGGCGCGCGGCTTCCGAACGGGCATCGCGATCCGCCTTGCCAGCGCGCTTCAGGGCCTCGGCCACGTCGCGCTTCGCTTCTTCGACGAACTGGACGTAATCCTCGTCAAGCGGCAGGCCGATGGCCGATACTTCTACACGCCCCTTCCGGTCCGCAGCAACCGACACGACGCCATTGAAGGCAATGCGACGGCGCATGATGATGGCCTCGCCGTCTGCCGGCGCAATAATGTCCCCGTCGAGCACCAGGCGGCCGGCGCGCACTTCCCCAAACTTGCCCGGATGATCCGGGGCAAGGCGCACGAGATCGCCATTCTTCTGGAAAATGGCCTTGGGTACGCCGCTGGCGAGACCAAGCCGTGCCTGTTCCTTCATGTGACGAATCTCGCCGTGAACAGGCAACAGTATTTGCGGACGAAGCCACGAATAGAGCGCTTCGAGTTCAGGACGCCCCGGATGACCCGAAACGTGGATCGGGCTCTGACGGTCCGTCACGACGACCACTCCCTGATCGGCGAGGCGATTCTGGATGCGCCCGATCTGTATCTCGTTGCCGGGGATCTGACGGCTGGAAAACAGCACGACGTCGCCCTTGTCCAGCTTGATCGGATGGCTGCCCTCGGAGATGCGCGCCAGTGCCGCGCGCGGTTCGCCCTGCCCGCCGGTGGCGACGATCAGCACATCGCCGCGCGGCAGGTCCATCGCGGTGTCGGGATCGACGAGGTCAGGCAAATCCTTGAGGTAGCCGCAGGACTGCCCGGTCTGAATGATGCGATCGAGCGAGCGCCCCGCCACGCAGAGTTGTCGCCCGGTCTTCCGCGCCACATCGCCCAGCGTCTGCAGGCGCGCAACGTTGGAAGCAAAGGTCGTCACCAGCACGCGGCGGCCCTTGTGCTTTTTCACTTCCTCCAGCAGCCCCCGATAGACCTCGCCCTCCGAACCGGAAGCTTCCGGGTTGAACACGTTGGTGGAATCGCAAACGAGCGCCAGGATGCCTTCGTCGCCAATTGCCGTAAGTTCTGCCTGGGTCGCTGGGGTGCCGATCTGCGGCTCATCGTCCAGCTTCCAGTCGCCCGTGTGGAAGATGCGCCCGTAGGGCGTCTCGATCAGCAGGGCGTTACCTTCTGCGATCGAGTGCGCCAGCGGTACGTAGCGAATTCCGAAAGGACCGAGCTGAAAATTTTCCAGGTCCTCGACGACATTGAGCTCAACATTGTCGAGAATCCCGGCCTCTTCCAGCTTGGCCGCGACCAGCTTGGCGGTGAACGGCGTCGCGTAGAGCGGCACGCCCAGTTCCTCGGCGAAGTAGGGGACCGCGCCGATGTGATCCTCATGCGCATGGGTCAGGACGATGCCGAGCAGGTTCTCGCGCTCGTTTTCGATGAATTCGAGGTCGGCGAAGACCAGATCGACGCCGGGGTATTCGTTGCCGGAGAACGTCATCCCCAGATCGACCATCAGCCACTTGCCCTGACAGCCGTAGAGATTGACATTCATGCCGATTTCGCCCGAACCGCCGAGCGCACAAAATAGAAGTTCCTTACCGGGAATCACTTAGAAGCTGCCCTTTCGGCAATGATGGCGAGGCCGTCGATCGTGAGATCGGCATCGACCGCATCGAAGATATTG
Organism: Novosphingobium sp. FG90; assembly: GCF_057808725.1. Taxonomy (NCBI): domain Bacteria; kingdom Pseudomonadati; phylum Pseudomonadota; class Alphaproteobacteria; order Sphingomonadales; family Sphingomonadaceae; genus Novosphingobium; species Novosphingobium sp. FG90. The sequence goes on along the minus strand of NZ_JBMDIO010000009.1, from coordinate 118,644 downwards.
GTGGCCTCGTCGAACAGGACGGCGAGGCCGCCCGTGGCGATGACCTTGGCGGGACGGCCGATCTCGGCGCGGATGCGGGCGATCAGGCCCTCCATCATCGCGACGTAGCCCCAGAAGACTCCGATCAGCATCTGGTCCTCGGTGTTGCGGCCGACGACGCTGGTGCTCTTTGGCGCGGCAATGGCGATGCGCGGCAGCTTGGCCGTGTTGCCCACCAGCGCGTCGAGCGAGAGGTTGATGCCCGGCGCGATGATGCCGCCCTTGTAGGCGCCGTTGAAGTCTATCACGTCGAAGGTGGTCGCAGTGCCGAAATCGACCACGATGAGGTCGCCCGCATGCTTGTCGTGGGCGGCGATGGCGTTCACCGCGCGGTCGGCGCCAAGCGAACTGGGCTGCTCGACGTCGATGTCGATGCCGTAGTCGGCCTTGCCCTGCCCTGCGATAAGCGGCTCGATCTCGAAATAGTGGCGGGCCAGTATCTCAAGGTTGTGCAGCGCGCGAGGCACGACGGTGGAAATCACGATCTGCGTGACTTCCTGCGCCTTCACGCCGCGAATGGCGAGCAACTGCATCAGCCAGACGGCATATTCGTCGCCCGTGCGGCGCGGGTCGGTGGCGATGCGCCAGCGGCCCTTGATCGTGCGACCTTCCAGCAGCGCGAAGACGACATTAGTATTGCCGGCGTCGATAGCGAGCAGCATGCTCTTTCAGTTCCTCATACGAGCAGGACGTCACCCGCGTGGATCGTCCGGATCGATCCGTCAAGCAGGGCGAGGCGGAGGTTTCCGTCCTCAGCCAGTCCCGCGAACGCACCTTCGACCGCGTCTTCACCGGGCGGAAGCACCCGAAGCGGCGTGCCCTGCGGATGCGCAGCACTTTGCCAGCGACGCAGCAGCGGAGCAAGGCCGACCGAGCGCCAGCGCTGCAGTTCGGTGTCGAAGCTGGCAGCCAGCGCCTCGGCGAAAATATCACGGGTCGGGGCGAGATCCCCCAGCGAGGCAGTGCGGCGGCCCGGAACTTCGGGTGCGTGGACGAGGTTCACGCCGATACCGACGATGACTACACCGCGTACCATCTCCAGGAGGATGCCCGCCACCTTGGCATCATGCAGCAGAACGTCATTAGGCCACTTGAGCATCAGGCCCGACGCAACGAACCGCGCCAGCGCGCCATGTACCGCAAGGCCGGTCAGCAGCGCCAGCGACGCGGGCGACGGATCACCGGCGCCGACGCGCACCACTGTCGAGCCCATGAAGTTGCCGAGCCCGCCGTTCGCATTGCCATCGTCCCAGACACGGCCGAGGCGGCCCCGCCCCGCATTCTGTCGGTCCGCAACGAGCCAGCGGCCCTCGGACAGGTATTCCCCGTCCGAGAGCCGCCCGGAAATTCGTTCCGCGAGGTCCGCGTTCGTGGACCCCGTTTCTGCTACGATTTCGATCAAAGCGTGTGGAACAGCGCGGTCGCGGCGGCGTCCGTCAGGTGCTGCAGCCAACCGCTCGCCAGATAGCCCAGCGGCGAGATGAACAGGCAGGTGACGATCAGGATCGCCTTGTGCCACACGTCGCTCTCACCCTTCACCACGTCGGCCGGTTCGTCGAAGTACACGACCTTGACGACCTTGAGGTAGTAGAAGGCACCGATCACTGAAGCGGCGAAACCGATCGCGGCGAGCGGCATCATGCCGGCATCGACGGCAGCCTTGAAGACCAGGAACTTGCCCCAGAAGCCGAACAGCGGCGGGATACCGGCAAGGCTGAACATCACGATAGCCAGCGCCAGCGCCAGACCCGGACGGGTGCGCGAAAGGCCCGCGAACTTGCCGATTTCCTCGACCTGCTCGCCGTTCTCGTCCTTGAGCATCAGCACGGTGACGAAGCCCGCGACAGTCATCGCGACGTAGATTACGAGGTAGAACAGCATCGCCGAAGCGCCCTGCGGGTTTGCCGCAGCGAGGCCCACGAGGATGAAGCCGACGTTGTTGATCGACGAATAGGCCATCAGGCGCTTGATGTTCTTCTGGCCGATCGCGCCCAGCGCACCGATCACGATCGAGGCGAGCGCCACGAAGACGATGATCTGACGCCATGCGTCGGACTGGTCACCGAAGGCATCGAGCATCACGCGCATGGTGAGGCCAATGGCCGCAACCTTGCCCGAAGTAGCGAAGAACTTCGTAACCGGGGTCGGCGCGCCTTCGTAGACGTCCGGCGTCCACATGTGGAACGGCACGGCGCTGATCTTGAAGGCGAGGCCCGCCAGCATGAACACGATACCGAACAGCGCACCGTTGGACAGACCACCGCTAAGCGCGGCGTTGATGCCTGCGAACGAGGTGGTGCCGGTGAAGCCGTAAGTCAGGCTCATACCGAACAGCAGGATGCCCGAGGCCAGCGCGCCCAGCACGAAGTACTTGAGGCCTGCTTCGGCCGAGCGCCCGTCGGTCCGCACGAAGGCGGCCAGCACGTAAGCGGCGAGCGAGTTCATTTCGAGGCCGATGTAGAGCGCCAGCAGGTCACCCGCCGACACCATCATGCCGCTGCCTACCGCCGCGAAGATCACGAGGATCGGGAACTCGGCCCGCATCGCGCCGAGCCGCTCGAAGAAGGCAGGCGCGACGACGAGCGTGGCGGCGGCCGAAAGGTAGATCAGGATCTTGCCGAAGGCCGAGAAGGCATCGGCATGAACCTGGCCGAAGAACGCGGAGTAGTCCGGCCCCATGTGCCCGCCGCACAGCGCGGGGGCGACGAGGAACGCGGCCCCGACCAGCGCCGTGACGGCGAGGATCGAGATCAGGCGGCTTGCCTTGTCACCGCCCCAGGCGGCGATCAGAAGCAGGATCAGACCTGCAATGCTCAGCGTTTCTTCCGGCGCGATCAGGCGCAGGGAGTGCGACCAGTCCATCAGTGTGACCCCCCATGCGCAGCGGCTTCTTCGTGCGCAGGCTTAGCTTTTCCAGGTGTAGGCGCGCTGTCGCCGGCCGGCTTGGCACGGGCGAGGCGCGCGTCGAGCGCGGCGATGTCGGCACGCATCGGAGCGATGAAGCTCTCGGGGTAGACGCCCATCCACAGCGCGGCGAGCGCGAGCGGGATGACCATCGCCAGTTCGCGGGCGTCGAGGTCGGGCATCGCGGCGGCATCGGCGTTCTTCTGCTCGCCGAACACGACCCGGCGGTAGAGGTACAGCATGTAGGCCGCGCCCAGGATGATGCCAGTGGTGCAGATCAGTGCCGTCCAGGTCGAGACCTGATAGATGCCGCCGAGGCTGAGGAATTCACCGACGAACCCGCTGGTGCCCGGCAGGCCGATCGAGGCCATCGTGAACAGCAGGAAGAACACGGCGTAACGCGGCATGTTGATCGCGAGGCCGCCGTAACGGCTGATCTCGCGGGTGTGCAGGCGGTCATAGATGACGCCGACGCACAGGAACAGCGCGCCTGCCACCAGACCGTGGCTGAGCATCACCAGCATCGAGCCTTCGAGGCCCTGCACGTTGAAGGCGAACAGGCCGATGGTGACGATCGCCATATGCGCGACCGACGAATAGGCGATCAGCTTCTTCATGTCGCTCTGCACCAGCGCAATCAGCGAGGTGATGACGACGGCGGCCATCGACAGGCCCCACACCAGAGGTCCGAAATAGACCGAGGCTTCGGGGAACATCGGCAGCGAGAAGCGGATGAAGCCGTAGCCGCCCATCTTCAGCAGCACGCCCGCCAGGATGACCGAGCCGCCCGTCGGCGCCTGAACGTGCGCGGCGGGAAGCCAGGTGTGGACCGGCCACATCGGCATCTTCACCGCGAAGCTGGCGAAGAAGGCGAGCCACAGCCAGGTCTGGACATGCGGGTCGAAGTCGTAGGCCATCAGCGTCGGGATGTCGCTGGTCCCGGCAGTGTGGACCATCCACAGCATCGCGACGAGCATCAGCACCGAGCCGAGCAGCGTGTAGAGGAAGAACTTGTACGAAGCGTAGATGCGGTCCGCACCGCCCCAGATGCCGATGATGAGATACATCGGGATCAGGCCGGCTTCGAAGAACATGTAGAACAGGTACATGTCCTGCGCCATGAACACGCCGAGCATGAACACTTCGACGAGCAGGAACGCGGCCATGTATTCGCCCACGCGCTTCTCGATCGAGCGGCTCGCGCCGACGCAGATCGGCATGAGGAAGACCGAGAGCATGATGAGCAGGAGGGCGATGCCGTCGATGCCGAGGGCGTAAGTAAACCCTGAGAAGATGTTCAGGCGCTCGGTGAACTGCCATTGGGCGCCGCCCACGTCGAAGTTCATCCAAAGGGCGATGCCGAGGACGAGGTCGACGAGGGTTGCGAGCAGCGCGACGGTGCGCGCCGCTTTCGCTTCGAGGAAGAGGCATGCCAGTGCGCCGAGGAGCGGCACCAGCAGCATCAGGCTGAGGATCGGAAAACCAGTCATCATCTTATCCCGCGATCACCCAGCTGATGGCGCCGACAAGGCCCAGCAGCATGACAAGAGCGTAGCTGTAGAGATAGCCCGATTGGACTTTCTGCGCGTAAGTCGAACCCTTGGCGACGAGAGCCGCCGCACCGTCAGGACCGAAGCGGTCGATCACGCCGATGTCGAGCACCTTCCAGAACACGCCGCCGAGCCAGAAGGCAGGCTTGACGAAGATGTTGTGGTAAAGCTCGTCGAACATCCACTTGCGGTAGACGAAGGTGTGGACCGGGCCGAGCTGGTCGGCGACTGCCTTCGGGAACGAAGTATTCTTGATGTAGCCGTACCAGGCGGTGACGAAACCGATGGCCATGACCGTGAACGGCGCCCACTTCACCCACATCGGAACGCCGTGCATGGCGTGGATCAGGTGCTCGTGGAAGACCAGCGCGCCCTTCCAGAACTCGCCCTCGCCTTCGGAGACGAAGGCATGGTTGAAGACGAAACCGGCAGCGACGGCACCGACCGACAGGATCAGCAGCGGCAACAGCATCACCAGCGGGCTTTCGTGCGGGTGGTAGCCACCCGTGCCGTCGCCATGGTCGCCGTAGTCCGGACCGCGCATGCCGAGATCGGCAGGTGCATGAGCATGGTCATCGTGAGCGTGGTCGTCATGAGCGTGTGCATCATCGTGATGATCGTCATGACCGTGGCCATGGGCGTCATGAACGGCGTGCTGGACGTGCTCCGACTGGTTCCAGCGCGGCTTGCCGAAGAAGGTCAGGAAGACCAGGCGCCACGAATAGAAGCTTGTCATCAGAGCGGCGAAGATGCCCATCCAGAAGGCGAAAGTGCCAACCTGCGTGCCCGAACCGAAGGCCGCTTCGAGGATCGCGTCCTTCGAGTAGAAGCCCGCGAAGCCGATCACACCGGCAACGCCGACACCGGTGATGGCCAGCGTACCCGCAGTCATCGTCCAGAAGGTGATCGGGATCTTCTTACGCAGACCGCCGTAGAACCGCATGTCCTGTTCGTGGTGCATCGCGTGGATGACCGAACCGGCGCAGAGGAACAGCAGGGCCTTGAAGAAGGCGTGCGTGAACAGGTGGAACATGGCCGCACCGAACGCGCCCGAACCGGCCGCGAAGAACATGTAGCCCAGCTGCGAACAGGTCGAATAGGCGATGACGCGCTTGATGTCCCACTGCGTGCAGCCGATCGTGGCGGCGAAGAAGCAGGTGCAGGCACCGATCACGGCGACGACGTGCATCGCGGTCTCGCTCTGCTCGAACATCGGCGAGAGACGGCAGACCATGAAGACGCCCGCGGTGACCATGGTGGCCGCGTGGATCAGCGCCGACACCGGGGTCGGGCCTTCCATCGCGTCCGGAAGCCAGGTGTGCAGGCCAAGCTGCGCCGACTTGCCCATCGCGCCCACGAACAACAGCAGGCACAGCACCGTCATGGTGTCGAACCGGTGGCCGAGGAAGCCGATGGTCGAACCCGCCATCGTCGGCGCGGCGTGCAGGATCTCGGGGATCGAGACCGTGTCGAACACCAGGTAGGTGCCGAAGATGCCGAGCATGAAGCCGAGGTCGCCCACGCGGTTGACCACGAAGGCCTTGATCGCGGCGGCGCCGGCCGAGGGCTTGCGGAACCAGAAGCCGATCAGGAGGTACGAGGCGAGGCCCACGCCTTCCCAACCGAAGAACATCTGCACCAGGTTGTCCGCCGTCACCAGCATGAGCATGGCGAAGGTAAACAGCGAGAGGTACGCGAAGAAGCGCGGCTGATCCGGCTCCTCGCTCATGTAGCCCCACGAATAGAGGTGCACGAGCGCCGAGACCGAAGTGATGACCACGAGCATGACGGCGGTGAGCGTATCCACGCGCAGCGCCCAGTCGAAGGTCATCGTGCCCGAAGCGACCCACTTCAGAACCGGGAAGACGCTGGCTTCAGCGCTGCCGGTCAGGAAGGCAATGAAGATCGGCCAGGACAATCCGCAGGCGATGAACAGCGCGCCGGTCGTCAGCACCTTGGGCACGACGAAGCCGAGCGACTTGTTCGCGAACCCGGCAAGGATCGACGCCAGCAGCGGCAGGAAGACGATGAGGTAGATCGACACGGACTTACCCCTTCATCCGGTTGACGTCGTCGACGGCGATGGTGCCGCGGCCACGGAAGTAGATCACGAGGATAGCAAGCCCCACTGCGGCCTCGCCCGCAGCCACCGTCAACACGAACATGGCGAAGATCTGGCCAGTCAGGTCGTGCAGGAAGGCGCTGAACGCGACGAGGTTGATGTTCACCGCAAGCAGGATCAGTTCGATCGACATCAGGATGACGATGATGTTCTTGCGGTTGATGAAGATGCCGAGGACGCCGAGCACGAAGAGGATCGAGCTCACGACCACGTAATGTTCGACGCCGATCACAGCGAGACCCCCTTGCCGACTTCTGGCTTGACGTTGAACGTGGCGTCCTGCGGACGACGCTGGTTCTGCTTGCTGATCTTCTGGCCGCGGGTGTCGTTACGCTGACGGTGGGTCAGCACGATGGCACCGATCATGGCGACGAGCAGGATCACGCCGGCAGCTTCGAAAAGGAACAGGTAGCGGCTGTAGAGCAGCCCGCCGATCGCTTCGATGTTCGACAGGCCGGCTGCGGTTGCGGCGGTGCCGTCCGGCGTGCCCAGTTCCAGGTTGCCAGCGCGGTAGGCGCCGACGCCAAGGACCATCTCGGCCAGCAGCACGATCGCGACCAGGGCGCCGAACGGGAAGTACCGCACGAAGCCTGCGCGCAGCGACGCGAAATCGATGTCGAGCATCATGACGACGAAGAGGAACAGCACCGCGACCGCACCGACGTAGACGATGACCAGCAGCGCCGCGATGAACTCGGCGCCGGTCAGCACCATCAGGCCGGCGGCGTTGAAGAACGCCAGGATCAGCCAGAGCACCGAATGCACCGGGTTGCGCGAGAGGATGGTGATGGCGCCGGAGGCCACCGTCATCACCGCGAAGAGGTAGAAGGCGATAATATGGATCATGGGAAGCCCGTTTCCTTGCGCGCGCCGGTTAACGGTACGGCGCGTCGGCTTCAAGGTTCGCGGCGATAGCACGCTCCCACTTGTCCCCGTTCGCCAGCAGCTTGGCCTTGTCGTAAAGCAGTTCTTCGCGCGTTTCGGTCGCGTATTCGAAGTTCGGCCCTTCGACGATGGCATCGACCGGGCAGGCTTCCTGGCAGAAGCCGCAGTAGATGCACTTGGTCATGTCGATGTCGTAGCGCGTGGTGCGGCGCGAACCGTCGACGCGGGGCGCCGCCTCGATGGTGATCGCCTGCGCCGGACAGATCGCTTCGCACAGCTTGCAGGCGATGCAGCGTTCCTCGCCGTTGGGATAACGGCGCAGGGCGTGCTCGCCGCGGAAGCGGGGCGAAAGCGGGTTCTTCTCGAACGGGTAGTTGATCGTCGCCTTGGGCTTGAAGAAATACTTCAAGGTCAGCCAGTGCGCCTTCACGAACTCCCAGAGCGTGAAGCTCTTGATGAGGTATGCGACGGTCATGCGAAGTGTCCGGTAGCCATGAGGTAGCCGCTGACGATCACGACGAAAGCGAGCGAAACGGGGAGGAAGACCTTCCAGCCCAGGCGCATCAGCTGGTCGTAACGGTAACGGGGCACCGTCGCCTTGACCCAGCTGAACACGAAGAAGAAGAAGAAGATCTTGAGCAGGAACCACACGAAGCCCGGGATCAGGTAGAGCACCGGAATATCGAGCGGCGGCAGCCAGCCACCCCAGAACAGCGTCGCGTTGAGCGCGCACATCAGGAGCACGTTGGCATATTCACCCAGCCAGTAGGCGGCGAAGGCCATCGACGAATATTCGGTCTGATAACCCGCAACGAGTTCCGATTCCGCTTCGGTAAGATCGAACGGCGCGCGCTGCGTTTCCGCAAGGCTCGACACCAGGAACATCACCCACATCGGGAACAGCAGCGGGTTCGCGACGAAACCATTGATGATGCCGAAGACGTGGCCCTTCTGCGCCAGGACGATGCCGTTCATGTTGAACGTACCCGCCCACAGGACGACGCAGATCAGGATGAAACCGATCGAGACTTCGTAGGAGATCATCTGCGCCGAAGCGCGCATCGCCGAGAAGAACGGGTACTTCGAGTTCGAAGCCCAGCCCGCCATGATCGTGCCGTAGACGCCGAGCGAGCTGATCGCGAGAACGTAGAGCAGGCCGATGTTGATGTTGGCCAGGATCGCGTTCGAGTTGAACGGGATCACCGCCCAGGCCATCAGCGCCACGGTGAAGGTGACGACCGGCGCGATCAGGAAGATGCCCTTGTTCGCGGCCGAGGGGATGATGGTTTCCTGCAGGAAAACCTTCAGGCCGTCCGCGAAGGACTGCAGCAGACCGAACGGGCCGACCACGTTGGGACCACGGCGCAGCGCCATGGCGGCCCAGATCTTGCGGTCGACGTAGATGATCATCGCAACGGCCAGCATCAGCGGCAGCGCGATCAGCAGGATGCCGCAGATGGTGGAGAGCAGCCATGCCCCTTCGAAGGGCATGCCGAGGGATTGGAAGAACGAAGTCATTCCGCGGCCTCCGCGAACTCTTCACCGTGCAGCAGCTCGGCCGAGCAACGCTGCATCGTCGCGCTGGCGCGCGCGATCGGGTTGGTCATGTAGAAGTCCTTGATCGGATAGGCGATCGCGCCCGAAGCCGAACCGCCGCCCGCCGGGAGCGCAGCACCGTAGTCGGCCAGACCCTCGACGCCAAGCGCCGGGACTGCCGAAACCATGGCGGCGCGAAGCTGGTCGAAGCTGTCGAAGCCGACCGAGACGCCGAAGGCGTCGGCCAGTGCGCGCAGGATCGTCCAGTCCTCGCGCGCGTCGCCGGGCGCGAAGACGGCCTTGTCGGCGAACTGCACGCGGCCTTCGGTGTTGACGTAAGTGCCGGCCTTCTCGGTGTAGGCCGAAGCAGGCAGGATCACATCGGCAGCGTGGGCCGCCTTGTCACCGTGGTGGCCGATGTAGACGATCATCGAGTCCGCGAACTTCGTATAGTCCACTTCGTCGGCGCCAAGCGAGATCAGCACCTTGGGCTTGGCGGCGGCCAGGTCGGCGATGCCGCCCTTCTGCGCGTAGCCCAGCATCAGGCCGCCCATGCGCGAAGCCGCCATGTGCAGGACGTTGAAGCCGTTCCAGGCAGTGCCGTCTTCCAGCGTGCGGACGAGGTTGAACTGGCCCGCCAGAGCGAGACCGGCTTCCAGACCGCCACGGCCCAGAGCCGCGCCGCCCAGGATCACCGCCGGACGCTTGGCGCCCGAAAGCGCGTCCGAAACGTGACCCGGCAGGTTGCCGATCAGCGAAAGGTCTTCGCCGAGGAACTCGCCGCCGAAGGTGGTTTCCCACTCGGGACCGATGAGGAACACCTTGGCACCGCGCTTCACGGCCTTGCGCAGACGGACGTTGACCGTCGGCGCTTCCCAACGAACCATCGAACCGACGATCAGGATGGCATCAGCCGTCTCGATGTCGTTGAAGGTGGTGTTGAAGTTGACTGCGGCCAGGCTCGACGTGTCGTAGTCCATGCCGGTCTGGCGGCCTTCGAGCAGGGTCGAACCGAGCGCGCCGACGAGCGCCTTGGCGGCGAACATCGTCTCGCAGTCCAGCATGTCGCCTGCAACCGCAGCGATCGAGGCGCCGGGGTTCAGGGTGGACAGAACGGCGAACGCCTCGTTCCAGGTGGCCTGGACCAGCTTGCCGTCACGGCGCAGGAACGGCTTGTCGAGACGGCGGCGGGTCAGGCCATCGACCTGGAAGCGCGCCTTGTCGCTCAGCCATTCCTCGTTGACGTCGTCGTTGTTGCGCGGAAGTGCGCGGAGCACTTCGCGACCGCGCGCGTCGATGCGGATGTTGGCGCCGGTTGCGTCCGAAACGTCGATCGAGAGCGTCTTCTTCAGCTCCCACGGACGCGCTTCGAAGGCGTAGGGACGGCTGGTGAGCGCGCCGACCGGGCACAGGTCGATCACGTTGGCCGACATCTCGTGATGCGCGGCCTTTTCCAGATAGGTCGTGATCTGCATGGTCTCGCCGCGATAGAGCGCGCCGATCTCGTCCACGCCGGCGATCTCTTCCGAGAAGCGCACGCAGCGGGTGCAGTGGATGCAGCGCGTCATCGTGGTCTTGATGAGCGGGCCCATGTACTTTTCGGTCACCGCACGCTTGTGCTCGTGATACCGCGAACCACCGCGACCATAGGCGACCGACTGGTCCTGCAGGTCGCACTCGCCGCCCTGATCGCAGATCGGGCAGTCGAGCGGGTGGTTGATGAGAAGGAATTCCATGACCCCTTCCCGCGCCTTCTTGACCATTTCGGAGTCCGTGCGGATTTCCTGGCCTTCGGTGGCGGGAAGCGCGCAAGATGCCTGCGGCTTGGGCGGTCCGGGCTTCACTTCGACCAGGCACATGCGGCAGTTGCCCGCGATGCTCAGGCGCTCGTGATAGCAGAAGCGCGGGATTTCCTTGCCGGCGAGTTCAGCGGCCTGCAGCACGGTGGCGCCTGCGGGGACCTCGATCTCGACGCCGTCTACTTTTACCTTAGGCATTATTCTGCAGCCTCTTGCAGCGAGCCGTGGCGCGCTTCGATGCGGCGCTCGATCTCGGGACGGAAGTGCTTGATGAGGCCCTGGATCGGCCACGCAGCTGCGTCGCCAAGAGCGCAGATGGTGTGGCCTTCGACCTGCTTGGTGACCTGCTGCAGCATGTCGATTTCCTCGACATGGGCGTCGCCGGTGCGCAGGCGTTCCATCACGCGCCACATCCAGCCGGTGCCTTCACGGCACGGGGTGCACTGGCCGCAGCTCTCATGCTTGTAGAAGTACGAGAGGCGGCTGATGGCGCGGACGATGTCGGTGGACTTGTCCATGACGATGACGGCGGCGGTGCCGAGGCCCGAGCCGACCGCCTTGAGGCCGTCGAAGTCCATCGGCGCGTCCCAGATGTCGGCCGAGGGCACCAGCGGCACCGACGAACCGCCGGGGATCACCGCCAGCAGGTTGTCGCGGCCGCCGCGAATGCCGCCGCAGTGCCGCTCGATCAGCTCGCTGAACGGGATCGACATCTCTTCCTCGACCACGCAGGGACGGTTCACGTGCCCGCTGATCTGGAAGAGCTTGGTGCCCTTGTTGTTCTCGCGCCCGAAGGAGGAGAACCACGAGGCACCGCGACGCAGGATGGTGGGCGCCACCGCGATCGATTCCACGTTGTTCACCGTGGTCGGGCAGCCATAGAGGCCCGCGCCGGCCGGGAACGGCGGCTTCAGGCGGGGCTGGCCCTTCTTGCCTTCGAGGCTCTCGATCATCGCGGTTTCTTCGCCGCAGATGTAGGCGCCGGCGCCGCGATGGACGAAGACGTCGAAGTCGTAGCCCGAACCCGCCGCGTTCTTGCCCAGCAGGCCCGCAGCGTAGGCTTCCTCACGCGCGGCGAAGAGCACTTCGGCCTCGCGGATGTATTCGCCGCGGATGTAGATGTAGGCCGCGCGCGCGCCCATCGCGAACCCTGCCACCAGCGCGCCTTCGAACAGAAGGTGCGGATCGTGGCGCATGATCTCGCGGTCCTTGCACGAACCCGGTTCGGATTCGTCCGCGTTGATCACGAGGAAGCTGGGCTTGGGGTTGCCGTTCTGGTCGAGCGGCGGCTGCTTTGGCATGAAGGACCACTTCATGCCGGTGGGGAAGCCCGCACCGCCGCGCCCGCGCAGACCCGAAGCCTTCATCTCGTCGATGATGGCATCACGGCCGCGCGCGATCAGATCCCTGGTGCCGTCCCAGGCGCCGCGCGCCTGCGCTTCCTTCAGGTTCCACGGCTGGAAGCCGTAGAGGTTGGTGAAGATGCGATCCTTATCGAGGAGAGCCATTACCACTCGCTCCGATAGTCATGGTTTTCGGTCATCATGGCGACGAGATTGGTCGGCTCGCCCACCGGTTCCACGGTGTGACGGGCCGGGTCCTGCGTGCCTGCCTTCGGCGTCTCGCCGCGCGCCAGTGCGTCGAGCACGGCGTTCAGGCGGTCCGAGGTCAGGTCCTCGTAGTTGTCGTCGTTGATCTGGACCATCGGGGCCGAGGCGCAGTTGCCCATGCACTCGACTTCGGTGAACGACCAGAGGCCGTCTGCCGAGATGTGGCCCTTCTTCATGCCGCGCGACTTGCAGGTCGCCAGCAGATCGTCCGAGCCGCGCAGCATGCACGGGGTGGTGCCGCAGACCTGCACGTGGAAGCGGCCGATCGGCGCGATGTTGTACATCGTGTAGAAGGAGGCGACCTCGACCACGCGGATGACCGGCATCGCGAGGTATTCGGCGATGTATTCCATCACCGGGATCGGCAGCCAGCCCTGCGTGTTCTCTTCGGCACCGACCTGGCGCTGGGCAAGGTCGAGCAGCGGCATCACCGCAGAGCGCTGGCGCCCTTCGGGATAGCGCGCAACGACTTCCTTCGCCTTGGCGGCGTTCGCCTCGGTCCAGGCAAAATTACCCCAACGGGCCCGCAGTTCGGGCGTATCGGGTTCGATATAGCGGTCAGCCATGCTTACCTCTGCGCTTCAGCCACTGATCCTGGCCGAAAAAGAAAATCTCGAAGCCGCCGATGGCAGTCGCCAGCATGGCGATCATCGGCGAGGGTGCGATCCCGAGCCAAAGAACCACGAAGTAGAGGCCGACGAGGAACAGACCCGTGAGAGTCGCCCAGATGCGGATCATGTCTACAGTGTTGAACTTCGTCACAGGTCCCACCCCTTTGCGATCATCAACGAATGAATTCGACGCGCGAACACTTGTCGCCTTCGAAGCTGTAGACCGCGATCACGTCGAACGGGTCCACGAGTTCCGAACCATCGCTCGCAGGGCCGCGCGTCACATGCTCGCGCATCAGCACGTAAGCGCCGATCTGCGAAGCCTCGACTATCTCGGCCTTGTTCTGCGGCCACTTGACGAAAGCGGCGGCGAGGCCCGAGCGGGTGCCCTCCTTGCCTTCGCGCACGACGGCGCCGCGATAATTCGCCTCGCATGCCTCATCGGTCATGTACGAGACGTAAGTGTCGACGTCCTGCGCATTGTAGGCCGCGATCATGGCCTTGGCAGTATCCAGAAGGCTCAACGGTCGCACTCCCCGAACACGATGTCCATGGCGCCCAGGATCGCCGTGGCGTCAGGCAGCATGTGGCCCTTGGACATGAAGTCCATCGCCTGCAGGTGCGAAAACGCGGTCGGGCGGATCTTGCAGCGGTAAGGCTTGTTCGAGCCGTCCGAGACCAGATAGACGCCAAATTCGCCCTTGGGGCTTTCGGTCGCGACGTAGACTTCGCCCGCCGGGACGTGGAAGCCTTCGGTGTAGAGCTTGAAGTGATGGATCAGCGATTCCATCGAGGACTTCATCTCGGCGCGCTTGGGCGGAACGACCTTGCGGTCGGTGGAAGCCACCGGACCTTCGGGCATTTCGCGCAGGCACTGCTTCATGATGCGGGCAGACTGGCGCACTTCCTCGGCGCGGCACATGAAGCGGTCGTAGCAGTCGCCGCTGGTGCCCACGGGAACCTCGAAGTCCATGCGGTCATAGACGTCGTAGGGCTGCGCCTTGCGGATATCCCAGGCGATGCCCGAACCGCGGATCATCGGGCCGGAGAAGCCCCATGCCAGCGCGTCTTCCTTCGACACCGTGGCGATATCCACGTTGCGCTGCTTGAAGATGCGGTTGTCGGCGACGAGGCTCAGCGCGTCCTCGAACAGTTCCGGCAGGCGCGTGTCGAGCCAGTCGGCGATGTCGGTCAGCAGCTTGAGCGGCACGTCCTGATGCACGCCGCCGGGACGGAACCAGGCCGAATGCATGCGGGCGCCCGAGGCGCGCTCGAAGAAGTTGAGGCAATCCTCGCGGATTTCGAACAGCCACAGGTTCGGCGTCATCGCGCCGATGTCCATGATGTGCGAACCCATGTTCATCATGTGGTTGCAGATGCGGGTCAGCTCGGCGAACAGCACGCGAAGGTACTGGGCGCGCAGCGGAACCTCAAGGTTCAGCAGCTTCTCGATCGCGAGCACATAGGAGTGCTCCATGCCGAGCGGCGAGCAGTAGTCCAGGCGGTCGAAGTACGGCAGCGCCTGGAGGTAGGTCTTGTGCTCGATCAGCTTCTCGGTGCCGCGATGCAGCAGGCCGACGTGCGGATCGATCCGCTCGATGATCTCGCCGTCCAGCTCCATGACCATGCGCAGAACGCCGTGGGCTGCCGGATGCTGGGGACCGAAGTTGATGGTGTAGTTGGTGATGACCTCGTCGCCGGTGGTGGGCGACTGTTCAAGCAGCATGCTCACTTGGCGTCTCCCTTGTCCGACTTCGCATCGTCCGACTTTTCGGCGGCCTTTTCGTTCGCCTTGTCACCGGCGCCGGTGTCGGCGGGCTTCTCGGTCGCCTTGGGCGTGGCAACTGGCGGAGGCGTGGGAGCCGCAGCCGGGACAGCCGGAGCCTTCTCGTCACCCGGAAGGATGTAGTCGGCGCCTTCCCACGGGCTCATGAAGTCGAACTGGCGCAGATCCTGGGCCAGATTGACCGGTTCGTACACGACGCGCTTGTCCTCTTCGGAGTAGCGCAGTTCCTGGTAGCCGGTGAGCGGGAAGTCCTTGCGGAACGGGTGGCCCTCGAAACCGTAGTCGGTGAGGATGCGGCGCAGGTCCTTGTTGCCGGCGAAGATCACGCCGTACATGTCGAACACTTCGCGTTCCAGCCAGCCGGCGTTGGGCCACAGGGTCGTGATCGTCGGGACCGGCGTATGCTCGGCCGCCGTCACCTTCGCCATGATGCGATGGTTCTTCGTGACCGACAGCAGCATGTAGACGACTTCGAAACGCTCAGGCCGCGACGGATAGTCGACGCCGGCCATTTCCATCATCTGCTGGTATTCGTGATCGTCGCGCAAGATGCGCAGAGCGTTCTCGATCTCGTCGCGCGCGATGGTGAGCACGATCTCGCCATGCTCCTCCTTCGCGGAGACGACCTTCGAGCCGAGCGCGGCAACGAGGGCGTCAAGGACACCCTCGTTCGAGGCGATCTTCGGAGCGGAATGCAGAACGGGCATCTGGTCCTTACCTCTCGACGGTGCCCACGCGGCGGATCTTGCGCTGCAGCTGCATCACGCCATAGAGCAGCGCTTCGGCAGTCGGCGGGCAACCCGGCACGTAGATGTCGACGGGCACGATGCGATCGCAGCCGCGCACCACCGAGTAGCTGTAGTGATAATAGCCGCCGCCATTGGCGCACGAGCCCATCGAGATGACGTACTTGGGCTCCGACATCTGGTCGTAGACCTTGCGGAGCGCCGGAGCCATCTTGTTGCACAGCGTGCCGGCCACGATCATCACGTCCGACTGGCGCGGGGAAGCGCGCGGCGCGGCGCCGAAGCGCTCCATGTCATAGCGGGGCATGTTGACGTGGATCATCTCGACCGCGCAGCACGCGAGGCCGAAGGTCATCCACCACAGCGAGCCGGTACGAGCCCACTGGAACAGCTCCTCGGTGGAGGTGACGAGGAAGCCCTTGTCGGACACTTCCTGGTTCAGATCCTTGAAGAACGACTGGTCGGGCGCGGTGATCGCGCCGCCGACCGGCGACGTGGGGGCCAGAGGCTGGCCCGCCGAGTTAACGAGCGTGCTCATTCCCAGTCCAGAGCTCCCTTTTTCCAGGCATAGGCGAGGCCGATGGCCAGTTCGCCCAGGAATACCATCATCGTGGTCCAGCCAGCCCAGCCCGTCAGCTTGAGCGACACGGCCCAGGGGAACAGGAAGGCAGCTTCGAGGTCGAAGATGATGAAGAGGATCGCCACCAGGTAGAAACGCACGTCGAACTGGCTGCGCGGATCTTCGAAGGCGGGGAAGCCGCACTCATATTCGCTGTTCTTGTCGGCGTTGGGCTGGTGCGTGCCGGTCAGCCGGGCAACGCCCAGCGGAAGGAACACGATCACGGACGAAAGCCCAAGCGCGATCACCAGGAAGATGAGGATCGGCAGGTATTGCGACAGATCGGTCAATGTTCTTGCCTCTTACCGCGAATGCGACGTCGGCGGACTCGGATTGGTCATGGTGAGCCCGTCAAGTTGGCGCGTCCTTAGGCCAGCCCACCGCGCCTCGCAAGGGTATCCCGGTACAATAATCCGCCATTCACATTGCATTGCAACACGACAAACTGTCCAATCCCGCAGTTTCTAGGCGATCCGGGCGCGGTCGGCGCCTGACGCAATCGTCAAGGCGCGGGATGCAACCGCTTTGTTGCGAATTATTCGCGAAACTCGATCGACATATCTTGGCAATGAACTCTGTCTTCCCATGTTTCGAACGAAACCGACCGGACGGTGTCGAGACGGCTCGTTCTGTCGCATCATTGCAATTGACGCAGCGCAACATTATTCCGTTCGTCAACTAGAACAGTCACCAGTGTGAAAGGTATGCCAATGGCCCAGATTTCGGCTTCCGACCCAATTGTTGTCCTCTCCTACGCTCGCACGCCGATGGGCGGCCTGCAGGGCGCGCTGGCGGACGTCTCTGCGACTGACCTCGGCGCGACTGCGGTGAAGGCCGCTGTAGAGCGCGCGGGTGTTTCGGGCGATGACATCGAACGCATCTACATGGGCTGCGTGCTGCCCGCCGGTCTCGGACAGGCCCCCGCTCGTCAGGCCGCTATCAAGGCCGGTCTGCCCAAGTCGGTGCAGGCGACGACCGTGAACAAGGTCTGCGGCTCGGGCATGCAGACCGTCATCATGGGCGCAGAGGCGCTTGCCGCCGGTTCGCTCGACGTGGTGATCGCGGGCGGCATGGAATCGATGACCAACGCGCCCTACCTGTCGAAGAAGCACCGCTCGGGCGCCCGCGCCGGTCATGACACGATCTACGACCACATGTTTCTCGACGGTCTGGAAGACGCTTACGAGGGCGGCTCGATGGGCTCGTTCGCACAAGTTACCGCAGACGAATACCAACTGACGCGCGAGAACCAGGACGACTACTCGATCGAATCGCTGCGCCGTGCGCAGGAGGCGATCAGCACCGGAGCCTTCGCCGGAGAGATCGTCCCCGTGACGGTGAAGACCCGCAAGGGCGAAGTCGTCGTCGACACCGACGAGCAGCCGCCCAAGGGCAACCCGGACAAGATCCGCACCCTGCGCGCCGCTTTCGCCAAGGACGGCACCATTACCGCCGCCAGCTCGAGTTCCATCTCGGACGGTGCCGCCGCCGTGGTCCTCACCCGCAAGAGCGTCGCCGATGCGAAGGGTCTTGCCCCCGTCGCCACCGTCGTCGGTGTTGAAGCGCACGCGCAGGAGCCCGCGAAGTTCACGACTGCTCCCGTCGGCGCGATCACCAAGCTGGTCAAGAAGGTCGGCTGGGAACTGTCGGACGTCGATCTGTTCGAAGTGAACGAAGCCTTCGCCTGCGTCGCGATGTTTGCGATGCATGACCTCGGGATTCCCCACGAGAAGGTCAACGTCAACGGCGGCGCCACTGCGCTGGGCCATCCGATCGGCGCCTCGGGCACGCGCATCATCGTGACGCTGATCAACGCGCTGAAGGAAAAGGGCCTCAAGAAGGGCGTCGCGAGCCTCTGCATCGGCGGCGGTGAAGCCACTGCGATCGCGGTGGAACTCGCCTGACCCGAAACAAGGCCCCTGCCCCGCCACATGGGCGGGGGCCATTTCCCAGGTATGACTGTCGGCGCGTGACAGCGCTGCCGCAACTAGCCTTAGGTGCATATTAACCAGTCAACCCTAACAGCCGTCAGGTTTCTGATGACTAGGGTTGCCGATGTTCGACGTTCTGCTGTGCATTCACGATCAGCATGACAAATGGTTTGTCCTGCTGGCGGCCGCGATCTGCATCGTCTCGGCCCTCTGCGCGGTACAACTCCTGCGCCATGCACGCCACTTGTCGGGATCGGCCGCAGTTCGGTGGATTCTGGGAGCGGGCAGCGCCATCGGCTTCGGCATCTGGGCTACCCACTTCGTTGCGATGCTCGGCTACGGCCCGGGGCTGGTCGTCGGCTATCATGTGCCCGCCACCCTGATCTCGCTGTTCACGGCCGTGGCGATGACCTCGCTGTCCTTCGTCGTCTCACTTGCGCTGCCAGACCGCAAGGGCTTCGCGCTGGCCGGGCTTCTCGCAGGTTCAGGCATCGTCGCGATGCATTACATCGGCATGTCCGCTATCGAGTTTCCGGCGGAGATCCACTGGCGCCCCGGTTATGTCGCGGCCTCGCTGGCGTTCGCCGTCCTGCCGGCGTGTCCCGCCCTCGCCCTTTCGGTAACGGGTCGCTCGATCGCCAGCGCACTGGCAGCCGCCGGGCTGATTGCGCTCTCGATCATCTGCCTTCATTTCACCGGTATGGCCGCCATGCAACTGATGCCCGCACAGATCGATCTGCACGGCGGCGTCCTGCTCTCGCCGGAGAGCATGGCAGCCGCGATCAGCGCCGGGTCGCTCGCCCTTCTCGCCATCAGCATCGCGGTCCTGAGCATCGCGCGCAGCGCCCGCCTGGTGCTTCATGCGACCGAACGCGACATGAGCATCCTCGTCAAGGGCATCACCGACTGCGCCATCTACATGCTCGACCGCAACGGCCAGGTGGTCAACTGGAATGCCGGGGCGCAGCGCCTCAAGGGCTATGCCGCCGACGAGGCCGTGGGGCTTCCCCTCGCCGCCTTCTACACGCCCGAGGACCAGGCCGACGACCTTCCTCGCCGTGCCGTCGCTCACGCTGCGAAGACCGGGAAATTCAGCGGCGAAGGCTGGCGCATGCGCCGCGACGGCACTCGCTTCTGGGCACACGTCACCATCGAGAAGGTCGCTAATGAACTGGGCGAGCACATCGGGTTCGCCAAGATCACGCGAGACATGACACGGTTCAAGGAGGACGAGGACCGCGTTCGGGAAATGGCCGGCCACCTCGATGCGGCGCTTGCCAACATGCACCAGGGCCTGTGCCTGTTCGACGCCGACAACCGCCTGAGGGTGGCCAATCCAAGGTTCGGCGCAATCTGGGGTATTGCCCCAGGCACTTCGATCGCAGGCCTCGAAGCCGGATCAGTGGCCGACATCGTCCTCGCCGCGCCCGCCGGCCGCGCCGCCTCACCCGAACGCCGCAGCGACCTGCGGCAACGGTTGATGCGCCCCGCCGCCGACATCGCCGCGCCGGTCATCATCGACCTGGGAGAAACCCTCGTCGTCTCGATGACGAGCCGCGCCATGCCCGGCGGCGGCCGCGTCGTCACCTTCGACGACATTACCGAACGCCGTCGCTCCGAGGCGAAGATCGCGCACATGGCGATGCACGACAACCTCACCGGCCTGCCCAACCGCAACAGCTTCGCCCATTGGATCGACTCCGAACTGGATGAGGCCCGGCACTTCGGGCACCAGCTTGCTGCCGTCATGATCGACCTCGACCGCT
This sequence comes from Novosphingobium sp. FG90, assembly GCF_057808725.1. Lineage (NCBI taxonomy): Bacteria > Pseudomonadati > Pseudomonadota > Alphaproteobacteria > Sphingomonadales > Sphingomonadaceae > Novosphingobium > Novosphingobium sp. FG90. The sequence goes on along the minus strand of NZ_JBMDIO010000009.1, from coordinate 98,740 downwards.
TCAAGGAAATCAACGACACGCGGGGACATTCCGCCGGTGATGCCGCGCTGCAGCACCTCGCGCAGCGCATGATCGACGTACTCGAGGACGGCGAGATCGTGGCGCGTCTGGGCGGCGACGAATTTGCTGCGGCCAAGCGCTTTCGCGATCGCGACAGCCTGGATTCCTTCCTCCGCCGCGTCGAGCAGTGCTTCGAGACGCCGTTCGGGCCGGACGGCAATGCCTTCCACCTGGGCGGCAGTATCGGCGTGGCCATATTCCCGGAAGATGGCGACCGGCGCGAGCAATTGCTCAACAACGCCGACCTCGCCATGTACCGCGCCAAGGGCAGCGTTACCGAAAGAATTGCCTTCTACGAGCCGGAAATGGACGAGACCGCGCGCGCTCGCCGCCAGATCGCCAACGACCTGCGCCATGCGGTCGAGCGCGACGAACTGATGCTGCTCTATCAACCGCAGCATGGGCTGGCGACCGGCAGCCTGACGGGTTACGAAGCGCTGCTGCGCTGGCGGCACCCAACGCGCGGCTACGTCTCGCCGATCGAATTCATTCCTATCGCCGAGGAAACCGGCGAGATCTTCCGCATCGGCGAATGGGTCATGCGCGAAGCCTGCCGTGAGGCGCGGTCCTGGCCCGAGCATCTGAAGGTCGCCGTCAATCTCTCGGCGATTCAGCTACTCCAGAACGACTTCGTCGCGATCGTACAGAACATTCTCCTTGAGACCGGCCTGTCGCCGCAGCGCCTCGAACTGGAAATCACCGAGACCGCGATCATCACCGACAAGCTGCGCGCCCTGCATTTCCTGCGCCAAATCAAGACCCTGGGTGTCAGTATCGCGATCGACGATTTCGGGACGGGATATTCCTCGCTGGATACCCTGCACTCGTTCCCGTTCGACAAGATCAAGATCGACAAGTCGTTCGTGCTCCGCTCGCAGCAGAGCGTCGAGGCCTGCGCGATCATCAAGGCGGTGCTGGCGCTCGGCCACAGCCTGAACGTGCCGGTCCTGGCCGAAGGCGTCGAGACGGTCGAGCAACTGGACCTGCTTCGTGAGCAGGGCTGCGACGAAGCGCAGGGATTCTATTTCGGCAGGCCGGGCCTCTCGCCGAGCAGCCTTGCCGCCGGCGTTACCCTCCTGCAGGTCAGTTGAGCACGGAAAGTCCGGACGCTCAGGGCGCTCCGGTGCCCCAAAGCTGATCCTCGCGCACGAAGCCCTTGTGCCCGTCGGTATCGAATGGGCACCAGCCCTCCTTGCATTCGCCGAGCAGACCGACCACGCCCGGCGCGACACGCCACAGCATCGCGGCGCCGCTCTTTCCTTCGGCGCGCATCTCGATCAGGCCGCCATCCTTAACCATTGCGGCGCGCTGGCGGGACAGCAGCAGGTCGCGCATCCAGCCTTTCGAGCCGTCCGGGTCCTCAACCAGTCGCCACGGCCCTTCACGGCGCAGGACCTTCACCGGCAGGTGCGGGCGTCGATAGACCCAGTCGATACGATACGAATCGCCCGGTCCGACACGCAAGTTGGCGATTTCAGCGTCGATCGACGCCCAATAGGGCACCTTGTCGTCATTGGCGGCGCGCGCCGGCTGCGCGGCAAGAAGGCCGAGCACGGCTGTCGCAAGCAACAAGGGCGACGAAAGGAATGCGGGACGGTTCATCGCGGCGATCTTACCGCGCGGCGAGGAGGCCCATCAAGGGCGCTTGACCACGCCCCTGTGGACGGCCTAGCCCATGTCCCGAAATGGATACCGCGCGCCCGCTCCCGCCCCGTCCCCGCGTGATCCTCACGCGACGGCTGCTGCCGGAGGTGGAAGCACGCATGGCCGAACTTTTCGACCTTGTTCCCAACCGCGACGACCGGCCGATGACGCGACCCGAGATCGAGGCCGCCATGCGCGACTGCGACGTGCTGGTGCCGACCGTCACCGATATCATCGACGCGGCGATGATCGCCGGCGCCGGAGATCGCATCGCGATGCTCGCCAGTTTCGGAGCCGGCACCGAGCACATCGACGTCGCCGCCGCCCGCGCCCACCGCATTCTGGTGACCAATACGCCGGGCGTCTTCACCGATGATACCGCCGACCTCGCTCTTGCGTTGATCATACTCGTCTCGCGGCGTTTCAGCGAGAATGCGCGGACACTGCGCGAAGGGCGATGGGAAGGATGGGCACCCTCCTCGATGCTGGGCCATTCGCTCAGCGGCAAGACGCTCGGCGTGGTCGGCATGGGACGGATCGGGCAGGCCGTGGCGCACCGTGCACGGGCGTTCGGGCTGCATATCCGCTACCATAACCGGCATCGCCTGCCCCCTGCGGTCGAGAACATGGTTTCTGCCCGCTACGAGCCCGATCTGGACCGGCTCGTCGCTGAAGCCGACATCCTGACCCTGCATTGCCCCGCCGGACCTGAAACCGAGCACTTGGTCGATGCCCGCCGCCTTGGCCTGATGAAGCCGGGCGCGTGTCTCGTCAACACAAGCAGGGGGCGCCTCGTCGACGAGGATGCGTTGATCGCGGTGCTGTCTCAGGAGCGTATCGCGGCGGCTCTGGATGTTTTCGAACGCGAGCCGCAAGTGAATCCGCGACTGCTCGCGATGCCCAACCTCGTCGCCCTGCCGCACCTCGGCAGCGCCACTTACGAGGGACGAGGGGCCGCGGGGCACAAAATCGTCACCAATATCCGCTCATGGGTCGACGGCCACCGCCCGCCGGACATGGTGCTTCCCGACCTGCCCTGAGACGGCGGTTTTCGCCCACCAGTCCACTTCGGGATTGCAATCACTTGTCCCGAATTAGTTTCCTGATCTAACCCGGCGTAAAGAGTTCGTCCGCTATCGCGGCGGCGAATCTCATGGGGAATGACCGCGCGATGATCAGGCGTTCGACAATGGCTGCCAGCCTTCCACTATCGACGGCCTTAGTCGTGCTGGGTGCGCTGGTGCCGACGGCTGCCTTCGCGCAGGATGGGCGGCTCGACGTCGCGGATGGGGGAGACACCGCATGGCTGCTCGCCGCGTCGGTGCTTGGATTGATGACGTTGCCAGGCCTTGCATTGGTCTATGCTGGACGGGTGCGCGCGAAGAACGCCCTTTCCGTGCTGCTCCAGTGCGGCGCGATTTTCGCGGCGGCTTCGACGCTCTGGATTATCGTCGGCTATACGCTCGCCTTCGGCGACGTCGCGGGTGGCTGGCTGGGCAAGGGTAATGCCTGGATGCTGATCACGCTGGGCAACGTGCGTGCGGGAACCACCGTTCCGGAAAGCGCCTATGCCCTGTTTCAGATGGTCTTCGCCGCCCTCGCCCCTGCCCTGCTGGTCGGTGCCGGGGCCGAACGCGCGCGGTTCGGATGGATCGTCACCTTCGCGGCATTGTGGAGCCTCGTCGTCTATGCGCCTGTCGCGCACTGGATCTGGGGCGGAGGCTGGCTGGCCGAAGGCGTGGGCACGCTCGACTGGGCCGGCGGCATCGTCGTCAACGTGACGACGGGGATATCGGCGCTGGTCATCGCGGTAATGCTCGGACGGCGCAAGGGCGTCACCCAGGGGGCGGTCACACCGCAGGGTCCGGCCCTGTCCATTGCGGGCGTGGCGCTGTTGTGGATCGGCTGGCTCGCGCTGAGCGGCGGCTCGGCCATCGCTGCCAACGACGATGCGGCAGCTGGGATCATCGCCCTGCATGTGGGCACCGCCGCCGCCGCAACGGCATGGCTGCTGGTAGAGCGGCTGACCACCGGGAAGCCGACCGCGATCGGCTTCGCCAGCGGCGCCATGGCCGGTCTCGCGACGCTGGCTCCGGCCGCAGGCTTCATATCGCCGGGCTCGGCCCTCCTTCTCGGATCGATGGGCAGCGTGACCTGCCATTTCGCGGGGCTGCTGGTGCGCCGCAAGCTGCTGATCGACGATGCGCTAGGCGTCTTCGCCGTACAGGGCGTAGGCGGCATTGTCGGTTCGCTGCTGCTCGCGCTGTTGCTGTCCGAAAGTCTGGGCGGCGTCGGTTATGGAGAAGGGATGAATCCGGTCGCGCAGTTGGCGGCTCAGGGCATCGGCGTGCTGGTAGTCGGGGTCTGGTCGCTCGTCGGCACGGTGATCCTCGCTCTCATGGCCTCGCTCGCGTTTCCCATGCGGGTGTCGGAGGACGCCGAGCGCGAAGGGCTCGACAGCGCCTCACATGGCGAACGGGCATGGAATTTCGATTGACACTCACCCCCGGAAAACCGGAAATGGGACGATGATCACCTATTTCCGGCAGGCTGGCCGCAGTGTCGCCCGCTCCCTGGACTTTCGCGGCAAGGCCGACCGCCGCGAGTTCATCACCTATATCCTGATTTCGCAGATTCCAGTCGCAGTGCTGGCACTGGCGACGAGCTGGCTCGATCCCAGCCCTATCCTGCGCGCCGTCATGCTGGGCGTACAGGTGAAGGTCGCCCTGCCCGTGTTCGCCCTGTCGATCCGCCGCTTTCACGATCTAGGCCGCAGCGGTTGGTGGAGCGCCCCGCTGCTGATCCTTGTCGCCCGCGCCCTGCTGCTCGAACTCATCGGCATCCTTGCCGGATGGAGCATGCGCAGCGCCATCGAGGCAGTTTTCAGCTATATCGACTGGCTGCTGACGCTGCCCGCCGTCGGCAGCTTCGTTGCGATGGTGGCCTGGCCCTCCCGCTCCGAAACGGCAACGGCCGGCACGGATCGCTCCGTGCCGGCCATCTGAAAGCCTCGTTGTCCTGACCGGTCAGTCGCCGGTAAGGATGCGATCGACCAGTTCCTTCACAGTGGGCGTGAAGCCGTTGGAATAGAACGGATCCTGCTTGAACTTGTAGGCCGCGTGACCGGCGAACATCAGGTTCTCGTCGATCGGACCGCCGTGAGCGATATCCTGCAGGGTCTTCTGGATGCAGAAGCTGCGCGGGTCCGCCAGACGGCCGGTGGTGTAGTCGTCGTGGTCTTTCCACGACGAGAAACCGCAGTGCGACAGGCAGCCCATGCAGTCGGCCTGATCCTTGCGGATTTCGTCGCGCTCGGCCGGGTTCACGAAGATGATCGTGTCATCCGGCGTGCGCAGGCCATCGGTGAAGCCCTGCGCCGACCAGGTGCGTGCGCGCTCCAGATCCTTGGGGGCGACCCAGAAGTTCTTGCCCTTCACGCCGACGTCGAGACGCACGGTGTGCACGCCCGCTTCGACCTTCGAGTAGGGGATCTGGCGCTCCGAACGCGCTTCCAGATTGCGCAGAAACGGATTGCGCACCGCCGAGGAATAGAAACCCGTCGGCGAGAAGCGGTGCAGCAAGACGTCGCCGGGCTCCAGCGTGCGCAGGTGATCCTTCCACGCCTGCGGGATCGGGCTCTCGTGCGTCAGCAGCGGACGGGTGCCGTACTGGAAGGCGATCGAGCCGAGTTCCGGGTTGTCGATCCAGTCGTTCCAGTCGCGCAGGAACCACACGCCGCCCGCCATGACGATCGGCACGCTGTCCGGCACGCCTTCGGCGCGCATGGTGTCGCGCAGGGCCTTGACGCGGGGGTACGGATCCTCGGGCTTGAGCGGGTCTTCAGCGTTGGACAGGCCGTTATGACCACCGGCCAGCCACGGATCCTCGTAGACGACCGCGCCCATCAGGTCGGCAACCTTGTGATAGGCACGCTTCCACAGGGCGCGGAAGGCGCGGGCGGAGCTGACGATCGGCAGGTAGTTGACGTTGAAGCGCGCCGCGATCTCGGACAGTTTGTAGGGCATGCCCGCGCCGCAGGTGACGCCGGTGACCATGCCGCGGGTCTTTTCCAGAACGCCTTCGAGGATCTGCTGCGCGCCGCCCATTTCCCACAGGACGTTGATGTTGATCGCGCCCTTGCCGCCCGAGATGTCGAAGGCCCGGCGGACCTGCTCGACCGCGCCGTCGATAGCGTAGTCGATCAGTTCCTGGTGGCGTTCCTTGCGGGTCAGCGCATTGTAGATCTGCGGGATGATCTTGCCTTCGGCGTCGTAGCTGTCGGCATTCACCGCGCTGACCGTGCCGATACCGCCCGCAGCCGCCCACGCGCCCGAACTCATGTGGTTCGTCGCGGCGACGCCCTTGCCGCCTTCGACCAGCGGCCAGACTTCACGGCCACCATAGATGATCGGCTTGAGACCCTTGAAACTCATTTTCTCTCGTCTTTCCCCAGGCTTTCGCGGCTCAGCCCTGCGATCCATTGGTTTTCGGCGGCGCTACCCCCGAAATTCGGCACGGCTTTATATCTGCCGGCGCAGGCCTTGCCCCTGCGACTTCAAACTGCGCATAATAGCCCTGTAATTCGGGCTTGCGAACAAATTCCGTCAACCGATAGCCCACCGACGCAAATTCGCAGAAAAGCAGCGACGGCGGCAGGCCATGGGTTCCGGCCGGACGATCGACGTCGACAACCACGATCTTGCCGCCGGGGCGCAGCGCCGGGCGCAGCCTCCAGAGGAAACCGTAAGGGTCGCCGACCTCGTGATACATGTGCACGAGGAAGATGCGGTCGAAGCTCTTCTCTGGCAGACTCGGGTCGCTCGGGCGGCCCAGCTTGATCGAGACGTTCTCCAGTTCCTCGCGCATGACGCGCGTGGCGAGGCGTTCGTTCGCCCCGCGATCGATGTCCTCGCCCAGCACCCGGCCCTTCTTGCCGACGCGGTGAGAGAGGCGCACGGTATAGTACCCCTCGCCCGCGCCGAGATCGGCAACGCTCATGCCGGGCGCCACGCCCGCAAGGTCCATCACCGTGTTCGCCTCGCCCGAACTGTCGCGCTGGGCTTCGGTCGAGAACGTGCTGGAAGTGCTTTGCGCGATCGGGCGATCGGGCTTGGGAAACTTCGGCGCGCCCTTCTCCCGCCCGTCATCGACGGCAGGCTGCTGGCACGCAGCCAGCGCCAGCACGGCAGGAATGAGGGAAAACGCGCGGAACATGCGGCCCCTTAGCGCCTGTGCGCCCGATTGGCAAAACGGTTGAAAGAGATCCGTCGCATTCATGCCCCCACGCCCCGGCCAGTGTCCCGAGACGAGACGACCGCTCTGCCTCAGTCGGCGTCTTCGACTTCGACCTTCTCGCCGGTCACGCGCTGCGACAGGGCCGCGGCCATGAAGGGATCGAGCGCGCCGTCGAGCACGTCGCCGGGGGCCGTCGAGACGACCCCGGTGCGCAAGTCCTTTACCTGCTGATAGGGCTGTAACACGTAGGAACGGATCTGGTGGCCCCAGCCGATGTCGCTCTTGCTGGCATGCTCGGCGCTGGCGGCCTCTTCACGCTTGCGCATCTCTTCCTCGAACAGGCGCGCCTTGAGCATGCCCATCGCGATTTCGCGGTTCTTGTGCTGCGAGCGGTCGATCTGGCTGGCGACGACGATGCCGGACGGCCCGTGCGTGATGCGAACGGCCGAATCGGTGGTGTTGACGTGCTGACCACCGGCGCCCGAAGCGCGGTAGGTGTCGATCTTCAGGTCGGCCGGGTTGATGTCGATCTCGAAGCTGTCGTCGATAACCGGGTAGACCCAGACCGACGAGAAGCTGGTGTGGCGACGTGCCGAGCTGTCATAGGGGCTGATGCGGACGAGGCGGTGGACGCCGCTCTCGGTCTTGGCATAGCCGTAGGCGTTCTCGCCCTTGATCAGCAGGGTACAGCTCTTGATGCCCGCGGCTTCGCCCGCGTGGTAGTCCACCAGCTCGACCTTGTAGCCGTGACGCTCGGCCCAGCGCGTGTACATGCGCTGGAGCATCTCGGCCCAGTCCTGGCTCTCGGTGCCGCCCGCGCCGGCGTGGACTTCGAGGTAGGTGTCGTTGCCGTCCGCCTCGCCCGAGAGCAGCGCAGTGACCTTGTCCTGGTCGGCGCGTTCGGCCAGCGCGGCAAGCGCGGAAAGACCTTCGTTGACGGTATCCTCGTCGCCTTCCATCTCGCCCAGTTCGACGAACTCGACAGCGTCGGCCATCTCGGCGCTGATGGTGTTCACCGCCCCGATTGCGGCCTCAAGACGGCGGCGTTCCTTCATGACCGCCTCGGCCTCCTTGGGCTTTTCCCAAAGGGTCGGGTCCTCGACGCGCGCGTTCAGCTCGTCGAACCGGCGCAGGGCGCGGTCCCAGTCGAGGAACTTGCGGACCAGCGCGAGGGCCTTCTCGATGCGGACAATGTGGGCCTGCCCCTCGGCACGCATGACGAAAAACTCCGATGAGCCGGAATTGCGACCGGCCTAAAACAAACGAGCCGCACCGCTTAGCGCAGTACGGCTGTTTGTAAAGTGGCGCTCAGGCCGTTCGGCGCAGGGGGCGCGAAATCACCCCGGACGCTTTGCCTTCATCGCCTTGACCGCCGCCAGCGTCATCGTGACATGTTCGCGATAGTCCATGTCGGAATGGACGAAGACGACGTGGCCACTCTGGTCGATCACGTAGCTTACCCGCTGGGTCATGCCCGCCGGGACACCCGGGCGGGTGAGTGCGACGTCGTATTCCTTCGTCACCTTGGGGCTCGCCGTCGCCACCGCGAACTTGTCGCGGCATTCCTCGGTCGAGAATTTCTTGAGCGTCGGCAGATCATCCGCCGACATACCCACCACAGTCGCGCCAAGCTGCGCGAACTCGGGCGTGGCTTCGGCAAAGGCGTGAGCCTCAAGCGTGCAGCCCTGCGTGAACGCCTTGGGGTAGAAGTAGAGCACGACCGGCTCCTTCTTCAGTGCCTTGGCAAGATCGAAATCGACTTCCTTGCCCGCCTTGGCACCTTTTGCCGCGAACTGCGGCGCCTTCGCGCCGACCGCCAAGCTGGCATGCGCGGTGCCCGAGACGGCAAGGAGCCCGAAGGCGGCGACAGCGGGGAGAAGGCGGTTCATGACGCGGATAGTGACCCGACTATCCGCGCCTGTCCAGCATGTTACTCGATCCAGCCGAGAACGGTGCCGACTTCGTAAGTCTCGCCCGTCTGCGTAACGATCTTGAGCGTGCCGGTGGCGGGGGACTCGACCTCGTTGGTCGATTTGTCCGCCTCCAGCGAGAACAGGGGCTGGCCTTCGGTCACTTGCGCCCCATCGGCAGCGAGCCATTCGGCAACCTGGCCCTCCTGCATGGAGAAACCGATCTTCGGGAGCAGGATTTCGACGGCCATGGTGATTGTGATCCCCTTCGCGTGCCCGGCACGGCGGGCTGTTTGATCGATGGGTAGCGCACTCGCGGCAGCAGGCAAGCGAGGGGCGGACATATCCGTCTCGGCGATGTTGCGCGTGGCCGAGAGGGCTTCGACAAGCTCAACCTGAGCGGATGTGAGAGGCCTCGATACCCCCCGCTCACCCTGAGCTTGCCGAAAGGTGCCTGCCCTACCCCCGCCCATCCTCGTGCGCCATCCAGTGCACGAAGCGGTGGAGCGGATACATCGCATCGTGCGGGTTACCGATGGTTGCAGGCCCCGCCTCGCCCAGATGGACGATCCGCTGTGCGCCTCCGGCGGCGAGGCGGTCGCGGTAGGTGGCCATGCGGTCGAACGGGTAGAAGCCGACCGTCTGCGTCGCCACGTTGATCCACTTCACCGCATCGTCGAGACTGTCGACCCGCACGACGTTGGCGGTCTTGTTGATCGGGTGGAAGTCCACCGGTTCGTCCGAGCGGATCACCAGCCCTCGCCCGTCGGTGCGCCCCCAGACGCCGTATTCGTCGTCCATGAGCGTCATCGATTCGACCGCCTCGCGCATGTCCATGTCGAGCGGGCGGACGTCGCCGCTCTCGGCCGCTCGCCGGGCGATGTGGTGATGCAAGCGTGCACAGAAGCGGTCCACTGCCGCCTCGTCTCCCTCGACGAACTGGAAGCGGCTGGCGACGCAGGCCTCCTGGTTGAGTGTCATCACATCCACCGAGCACAAGTCCGCCACCCGGTCGATGGTCTCCTCGTCCGCCAGCGCCTCGCGCCCGACCATCGAGATCGAGGTCTTGGGATCGAAGGACACCAGTTGGAAGCCCGGGCCGAGGTACTTGATGACGTTGTTGATAGCGTCACCGCCGCCCCAGGCGACGATCTTGTCGAAGTACTGCGGACGATAGAGCACCCGCTCGGTCGCATCGTCGCCGCCGCGCCAGTAGACCGCCGACATTGAGCGCACGATCGGATGGGTGGGATCAAGGTCTGCCATCGTGCGCAGGATCGCGACCATGGTGAAGGGATCGGCGCTGCTCATCTTGAACAGGTTGATGCCCTTGACCATCGCGCCCTGCGCCACCGACTTGACCGCGACGCCGGGAGAATTGCCCGGCAGCACATGGATCAGGCGCGGTGCGAAGGCGCGCACGAAGCTCCTGCGGCCGGTGAAGTCCTGCTTGGGCACCCATTCGTCGAGTGCGCGCGGATCGGGGAAGTTCTGTTCGACTTCCGCCATCAGCACCCGCTTGTCGAGATAGGCCGCCGCGTGGCGCGCGGTGTTCTCGACGACGGCGCGCGGCAGGATATGCGTGCGGCACATGCGCTCGATGCATTCCTGCATGTGGTCGTTGTCGGTCGCGAGCAGGCGCTGGCCGGTCTCGACGAGGAAGTCGATGATCTCGGCCAACGGCACATTGAGGAGCGGCGGCACTTCGGTACGCGGCGGCACCGCCCGGTCGAACGGGATGCGCGGGGTGGCGAACGTGACGCCGAGATCGCGCGACTTCTGGATCACGTCGGTCCCGTGCAGCACCTCGCCGCGCAGGAAGAACGGGGCGGAAACGAGGTCTTCGCTGACCTCGGGCTGTGCGATCTCGTTCATGCCACACCTCGCACGTAGGCATCGACGGTGCCCGCGCAGCCGATCTTGTCGTCACCTTCGAGGTCCGCGTAGCGCGCGATATCGTCGCGGATCGACGGGCCATGGTTGCCGCAGGCGCAGGGGGAATAGTCCAGCGAAATCCTGTCGCCGGTGATGACCCCGCCCCAGCGACCGTCGAGGGAGAGGTCGAAGAACGCCGCGCGCCCTTCCTGTTCGCCTCTCGCATGGGGAAGCGCCTCGTCACCCGACTTGTCGAGCAGCACCGGCACGATCCACGGCGGCACGTGATAGCGCCCACCCTCGCGACACTTGGGCATGCCGGAGTTCAGTTCCTGCATCGAATAGTTCTGGAAATGCCGGTCGGCCGGGATGTTGAAGGTCTCGAACACGTAGTCCTGATAGTCCGCCGGAAGCTGCGCGCGCTTGAGGCCGCCGCCGACATAGATCGAGTTGTCGGGATCGAAGTCCTCGCGCCCGTATCCCGCGTCGCGCACCGCCTTGGCGACCTGCCACAGTCCGTTCCACAGCCCCGAAAGCTGGAGCTTGCGGTGTCGGTTCTCGATGATGAACTGCGCCGTCGCGGGCACCGCATCGGCGACCAGCCGCGCGCGCTCGGCCGAGGTTTCCTCGAAGGCGGCGATCTCGTCCGGACGGGCAGTGCCTTCGGCGATCTTCTTGCGCATGACCACCATCGCCGTCAGCGAACCAACCGTGATCGGCGGCACCGGGTAGTTCCAGCGCGGCCACTCCGGATTGGCGAAGGCTTCGTACTGCGCCTGCGCGATCGTGGCGTTCTTGGGCACCGTCGCCACCGGGGCGCAACCGATGATCAGCCGGTCCTGCGCCGGAACCACGCCCGAGCCCCATGCGAAGACGTTGACCGTGTCTATCCGCGACCAGTCCATGTCCTTCTGCGAGGCGATCAGCATCGCCGACTTGCCGGTGGTCCCGCTGGAACAGGAGATGAAGTGCCCCTGCTCGGCCAGCCGCGCGATCCAGTCGTCGATGCCGTCGATCCCGTCCAGCGCAATGCCCTCGATAGAATGCGCGGAAACCGTGCCGAGCCACTTGGTCAGCCGGTCCCAGCGTTCATCCATCAGGTAGCTTTCCGGGTAGGACTTGTAGGCGGTGTGGGGGAACAGCACCGGCACCATGTCCTCGATCCGGCCGATGCCGTCGATTCCGGCATCGCGGGCACGCAGGCCAAGCAGCTTGATCCGGTCGCGCCGCTCCTGGAAACGCTCGTCCAGCGCGGCAACCTGGGTTTCCTTCAATTCGTCCGCCGAGAACGCAAAGCGCTCCGGATCGGCCACCAGGGCCGTGAGCTTGTCTACTGCGACACCCATGATCTCGTCTCTCCTCTCCCTCGTCATCGCGACTTGCTGGACAGCAGGCCGCGACTCGATTAATAGCACCTTATGAGTTTCATTATTCACGAGCCTCTTGGCGACGCAAGCCAAATCGGGTCCATGGAGACCATGCTCGACGATACGCCCCTATCCGTTGCCAAGGCCGGTCGGCCCACACGCGAACAGGCTCAGGCCCGGCACGTCGCCCTGCTCGACGCCGCGCTCGAACATTTTCTCGACAAGGGATACGAAAGCGCCACGATCGAGGGGATCGCCGCCGATGTGAACATGACCAAGCGCACGGTCTACGCGAAGCATCCGGACAAGGCGGCGCTGTTCCGGGCCGCCCTGCGCCATGGCACGCAAACCCGCGCCGTCAGTGCCGAGACGATCGCCGCCACCCGCAAGGACACGCTGGAGGATACGCTGGTCGCCATCGCGATGCTGCGCATCGGGCTGGTGGCCGAGCCTGCGGGCGCCAAGCTGCAGCGCCTCATCAATACCGAGAGCTACCGCTTCCCGGACATCATGCAGACCTACTATGGCATCGCCGCCCTGCCGACCGTGCGTTTCCTTGCGGATATCCTCGGGGAGGAGACCCGTGCGGGACGACTCGCCATCGGCGACGCGATGCTTGCGGCCAACGTCTTCATGAGCATGGTCGTCAGCGGCCCGGTGCGCTTCATTCTGTCGGGCAACACGCTGGCGAGCGAAGACGTCGACAGGCGCGTGCGCTTCGCGATCGACCTGTTCCTGAAGGGGGCGTTGCCTCGATGATCTGACGACACATCGCGACGCGGCAAAAGCCGCGCGCGTCATGGGAGAGAGCCGAAGTGACCTATTTCCGCGAGTTTCGGGTCAACTGGACGGTGCTGCTCGGCGCCGCACTTGGCGTGGCGCTGGGGTCGGCGCTGAACCACTACATGACCAACCTCTTCGCGCCCGAACTGATCGCCGAATTCGGATGGGACAAGGCGCAGTTCGCCCTCGTCGGCACGCTCGGCCTTGCGAGCATGTTCGTCGTGCCGTTCTGGGGCCGCTTCACCGACAGGCATGGCGCGCGGATTTCCGCGACGATCGGCTTCACGGCGGTCCCGCTCACTTTCCTCGCCTTCAGCTTCATGCGGGGGAACATCTACGAGTTCTTCGCCATAACCCTGATCCAGCATCTGTTCGGCGTGCTGACGACGACGCTGGTGTTCACGCGCGTCGTGATCCAGCGCTTCGACCTTGCGCGCGGCATGGCGCTGTCGGTGCTGATGAGCGGGCCTCCGCTGGTGGGCGCTGCAGTCGTGCCGCTGGTCGGCGAAGTGATCGATGCAGAGGGCTGGCGCGCGGGCTATCGCCTGCTCGCGGCGATCTCGGCGCTGGGCGGGATAATGGCGATCACGCTGGTCGGGGGACGACGCAAGGGAGAAGCGGCGCCCGAACGCACCGCCGCGTCGATAAGCCTTGCGCAGTTCCTGGCCTTGGTGCGCCACCCCGCCTTCATCCTGATCGTGGCGGGCATGTTCTTCTGCAACGTGCCGACAGTGATCGTATCCTCGCAACTCAAGCTGGTGCTGGTCGAAAGCGGCGCGACGAGCCAGTTCGCCACCTGGATCATCTCGCTCTACGCGGTGGGCGTCATCGTCGGGCGCTTCATCAGCGGCATCGCGCTCGACAAGGTCCCGGCGCAGACGGTCGCGCTGACCGCGCTGGGGCTTCCCGCGATCGGCTTCCTGATCCTCGCGTCTCCGGCCGAGCAGCCCTGGGTGCTGGCGGCGGCGGTGCTGCTCGTCGGACTGGCGCAGGGCGCGGAGGGCGACATCGGCGCCTATCTGACATCGCGCACCTTCGACGTCGCGAACTTCAGCCTCGTCTACAGCTTCCTGATCGCCTCGATGGGGCTTGCCAGCGCGGTCGGCTCACTGGTGCTGAGCGTGACGCTGGGGAGGACAGAGAGCTTCGACCTGTTCCTGCTGTTCTGCGCCGCCATCACCATCGTCGGTGCGCTCTGCTTCTTCATGACCGGGCGCGGCGGTCACCCTCCCGGTAACGAGGCTTCGCCCGAACCCGCGCCATCCATCTGATGCTTTCTACACGCACAAGGACATCGCCATGACATCATCCCCTGCACACAGTCCAAAAAGCGGCCCAAACCGCGATGCGGACAGAGTTGTCGTCGTGACCGGTGCCAGTTCCGGCATCGGCAAGGCCAGCGCCGCCGCTTTCGCGGGCATGGGCTGGCACGTCATCGCCACCGGCCGTGACCCTGCACGCTGCGATGCCGCCGAGACCGAGCTTCGCGCCTTCGGCAAGGTCGATTTCCTCCGCGGCGACTTCGCGGAAATGGCGGACGTCCGGCGCGTGGCAAGGGAGATCGCCGGGTTGACCGACCGGGTCCACGTCCTCGTCAACAACGCCGGCGGCATCCGTGACGGCCTCTACGTCTCGTCCGAGGGGCTGGAATCGACGTTCGCGGCAAATCATCTCGCGCCTTTCCTGCTGACGCGCGAACTGCTGCCGTTGCTCGAGTGCGCGGCCGCGGAAAGCCCTGCCGGGACGGTGAGGGTCATCGCGGTGTCATCGCTCGCGCACGAGCAGAGCGAGGCGATGCGCTGGGACGACCTGATGATGCTGGACGACTTCGCGGCCGGTCCTGCCTATTGCCAGGCCAAGCTCGCCAATCTCCTCTTCACGCGGGAACTGGACCGCCGCCTTGCCGACAAGGGTATCACCGCTCAGGCGATGCATCCGGGCAAGGTCGGCTCCAACTTCTCCAGTCATGGCGAGGTCTCGCTCCAGACCTACATGGCGAGCCAGGACCTGATTCCGCCCGAGCAGCCAGCGCGCACTATAGTCTGGCTGGCGACCGCCCCGGAGGCCGGAGAGAACGGCGGGCGCTACTTCCACGACCTCGCCGAGATCGCCGCCGCCCCGCAGGCGCTCGACGATGCAGCGGCGATGCGGCTGTGGCAGGAAAGCGAGCGGATCCTGGCAGGCACCTGAACGCATCGCCCCGTGCCTGCTCTTTCATAGAGCGGGTCACGGGGCGACGTTGTGCGACCCTGAAGGGCTGCCGCCTGGGGCGCGGGTGGAGGAGAGAGCGTCTCCGCGCCCCCGGTCGCGATGCGCGAGCGACCATCTGCGGCTGTGATTCTGGTATATATATCACAAACGATTGCAAATTGTTCTTTGGTCCTAGAGGCTTTTGCCTATCGCGCAATTGATGCCGCACCAACCATCGCAGCAAGGCAGAACGCGTGCTTGACCCCGTCGCCACCGACGACGCAAGGATGCGGCGATAATCCTTGCACGGGACCTTGCCTGATGACACCGATCGACCGTCCACGCCGCAGCGCGCTCTATCTTCCGGCCTCTAACGCGAAGGCGATCGCCAAGGCGCGCACCCTGCCCTGCGACGTGGTGATTCTCGACCTCGAGGATGCGGTCGCTCCCGAGGCCAAGGACGAAGCCCGCGCCGCCGCCGTCGCGGCGATCGCGGAAGGCGGCTTCGGCCACCGCGAAGTCGCGATCCGGGTCAACGGGCTCGACACCGAATGGGGCGCCGCCGACCTCGCTGCCGTCGCAGGGTCGGGCGCCGACGCAGTGCTGGTGCCCAAGGTCAACGGCCCGCAGGACATCGACCGGCTGGAGGCCGCGCTTACCGGAGCACCTGCGGCAATGCAGCTGTGGGCGATGATTGAAACCTGCGCGAGCGTGTTCGCGCTCGAACCTATCGCCGCCCGGGCGCGTTCGACGCGGCTGTCGCTGTGGATCATGGGGCTCAACGATCTCGCCAAGGAAATGCGCGCGCAGTCGACGCTCGAACGCACGCCGTTCCTGCCGTTCCTGTCGATGGCCGTGGCAGCCGCGCGCGCGCATGGCGTCACCGTGCTCGACGGCGTCTGCAACGAATTCCGCGACCTCGGCGTGTTCGAGGCCGAGGCGCGTCAGGGCCTGCTGTTCGGCTTCGACGGCAAGAGCCTGATCCATCCCGCGCAGATCGAACCCTGCAACGCGGTGTTCTTTCCCAGCGAGACGGACCTTGCCTGGGCGGCTTCGGTGATTTCCGCGTTCGAGCAGCCCGAGAACCAGGGAAAAGGCGCAATCAAGGTCGATGGCAAGATGACCGAACTGCTGCATCTGCAGCAGGCCCGGCGGCTGGTCGCCGTGTCGGAACGGATACTTCAAGCTCAGGATGAGCGGGGGTAAATCGATGAGCGGGAATGTCACCCCCGCTCATAGTCCCCTCAGTCTGAGCCTGTCGAAGCTCCTTCCAGCAAACGCCTACTTTGCCGCCGCACCCTTGCCGATCACGCCGTGCTCGTTGGCAATCACCTTGAGCACTGCCGTCCAGGCATCGACATTCTGCTGCAACGCTGCCGGATCGACCTTGTCGAACGTGTCGTCCGGCGTGTGGTGGAGGTCGAAATAGTGCATCCCGTCCTGCCCGAGGTCGATCACCGCCAGTTCCTGCGCCTTGATGATCGCGGCAACGTCGGCGCCGCCCTCGGTCTCGCCTTCGTGCGGGACGATACCCATCGGCCAGAGCGCCGCCTTCACCTTGTCCACCATCGGCTTGTTGTCCGCGGCGGTGTTGAACTTCGCCGCCCACACCGTGTCGGCACCGAAATCGCTTTCCATCGCGACTGCATGCGGCTCTGCGGCATGCATCCGCGCGTAGGCAGCACCGCCTCCGCCACCGACACCCATCTCCTCATTGCCCGACCACAGCACGCGGATCGTGCGCAGCGCCTGCCCGCCTTGCTGCGCCGCCAGCGCCGCCGCCGTCACGATCGCGCAGCCCGAGGCGTCGTCGATGGCGCCGGTGCCGAGGTCCCAGCTGTCGAGGTGGCAGGCGATGACGATGATCGGCAGCGAGGGATCGCGCCCCGGCAGGTCCGCGATTACGTTGCCGGAAGGTGCGTCGGGAAAAGGTTTGCCCTCCAGCTTCAGATCTATCGCCATCGGCTTGCCCCGTGCCGCGGTCCGGGCGACCAGATCGGCGTCGGGATTGGAGACCGCGCCCGCCGGGATCGGCTGGACGTCCTTGGCGAAGACCGTGACGCCGGTATGCGGATTGCGGTGGCTATCGGTCCCGGCCGAGCGGATCACCACCCCCGCCGCGCCCTTGCGCGAGGCGATGGACGGCCCCTGCCGGCGCACGTTTCCGTAGGGACCATAGCCCGAACCGTCCTGCGCCGCGCGCATCGCATGGTCTATGAAAGCGACCTTGCCCTTGAGCGAACCGTCCGGCGCGGCTTCCAGCGCAGCCAGTGTAGGGAAGTAGACCAGTTCCGCCTTCAGCCCGCCCTTGGGCGTCGGCACCGAGAAACCGAGCGCAGTGATCGCCAGCGGCTGCGCGTAAGGCGCCGTCAGCTTCGCGCTCTCCGGGCCACGGGTCCAGGCGAGGGTCTTGAACTCTTCGACCCGCACGTTCTGGAAGCCGAGCGCCTTCAGCTTGGCCGAACCCCAGTCACGCGCACGCGCTTCCGCGTCCGAACCGGCCATGCGCGGACCGATCTCGGTCGTCAGGCCCTCGACGATGTCCCAGGCGACACCGGAACCTTCCTGGGGAGTTGCGGAAGCCGGAACGGCGGCGGAAAGCGCGGCGGCCAAAAGTGCTGCGCGAATGGCTGGGAGGGTGCTCATGCGGCAAGTGCTAACCGAGCCCTGCCCCCCTGCCAAGGTTCGAAGATCACCGGCAGGGCGCGACGAACGGTGCCGCCATGTGGATAAACAGGACGGCACCCCGTCGCGGCCTTGCCGCCAGGCAAGGCTGCGAACACAACCGCGCGATGCTCGCCGCCCTCACCCGCATTCAGGCCATGGCCGTGATCGCCCTCATCGTGGCGCTGGCGCTGGGCACGCTGACGATCGGCGCGGCCCAGACCGGCGAGGCGATCAGCGGCGACGGGCGCTATTCCGACGTGCAGCTCTATCACGACATCGGCAATGCAGTCGGGGCAGCGGGTAATGGGGGCGAGGACTATTATCACGCCGCCACGCGCCTGCAGCGGGCGCATGGCTTTCCGACCAGCCCGTTCGTGACCGTGCGTCTCCCGACGCTGGCCTGGATCGAGGCAGCGCTGGGCTGGCGCGCGACGCACGCCGTCCTTTGCGTCCTGCTCGCCGCTGCTGCCGTCGCATGGTTCGCCATGCTGCGTCCACTCGTCGGTACGGGCGAGCGCGTGGCCGCGATGCTGCTGGTGCTGGCAGGCGGGGCGATGGCCGCCAGCCCCGGCCTGGCGATATCGCACGAGTTATGGGCCGGGGTGCTCATCACCCTGGCCATGGCGCTGCGGGTCAACGGGCTGCCCACCGCCGCCTTTCTCACCGCCGCGCTGGCGCTGGCGATCCGCGAACTGGCACTGCCCTTCGTACTCCTCGCGGCATTCGAGGCCTGGCGGGGAGGCAGACGCAAGCAGCTTGCAGCATGGGCCGCGCTGCTCCTCGCCTATGCGGTCGTGCTGCTCCTGCATCGTCATGCGGTCATGCCGCTGTCGCTCCCCGGCGACGCGCCGTCGCAAGGCTGGGGCGGCCTGCGTGGCCCCGGAGCGGTACTGCAGGACATCGCCGACGTGACCGTGCTGCACCTCCTGCCCGCGCCCTTCAGCTACCTCGCGGTTTTGCTGTGCCTGATCGGCTTTCTCGGCGCGCCCATGCCGCTGGCGCGCCTCGCGCTGCCGTGGCTGGCCACGATCGCGCTGCTGCTGGCGGTCTTCGCAAGGCCGGTGAACTTCTACTGGGCGATCCTGAGCGTGCCGATGGTCATGGCCGGACTGGCCTTTCTCCCCCGCACGACCCGCGATCTGGCGAGCGCCCTGCGCCGCTGAACGCGGCAAGGCCCCGGCCTCCGGCGGCTCCCCTTGGCAATCCGCCCTCGCCCCTGTAGTAGCGGCCGCAACTCTATCCAGACCCGATATTCCATCCAGAGGAACCGCATGGCCGCCCAATACGCCTATGTCATGAAGAGCATGACCAAGACCTTCCCCGGCGCCCAGAAGCCGGTGCTCAGCGATATCTCGCTGCAGTTCTACCAGGGCGCCAAGATCGGCATCGTCGGCCCGAACGGCGCCGGTAAGTCCACCCTCATCAAGATCATGGCCGGTATCGACACCGACTTCACCGGCGAAGCCTGGCCCGGTGAGAACATCACCGTCGGCTATCTCGAGCAGGAGCCGGAACTCGATCCGACCAAGACCGTCCTCGAAAACGTCAAGGACGGCGCGCGCGAGACCGCAGACCTCGTCGATCGTTTCAACGAGATCTCCAACATCATGGGCGATCCGCCGGAGGACGTCGATTTCGACGCGCTCATGGAGGAAATGGGCGATCTGCAGGGCAAGATCGACGCGGTCGACGGCTGGACGCTCGACAACCAGCTCGAAATCGCCATGGAAGCGCTGCGCTGCCCGCCGAGCGACTGGCCCGTGGGCAGCCTGTCGGGCGGTGAAAAGCGCCGCGTCGCGCTGACCCGCCTGCTGATCCAGAAGCCCTCGATCCTGCTGCTCGACGAACCGACCAACCACCTCGATGCCGAATCCGTCGAATGGCTGGAAAACCACCTCAAGGAATACGCGGGCGCGGTCCTGATGATCACCCACGATCGCTACTTCCTCGACAACGTGGTGAACTGGATCCTCGAACTCGATCGCGGGAAGTACTTCCCCTATGAGGGCAACTACTCGACCTACCTCGAGAAGAAGGCCAAGCGCATGGAGCAGGAGGACCGCGAGGAATCCGGCCGCGCCAAGGCGCTCAAGGAAGAACTCGAGTGGATCCGCCAGACCCCGGCCGCGCGCCAGACCAAGTCCAAGGCCCGTATCCGCAAGTTCGAGCAGCTTCAGGAAGCCCAGTCGGGCCGCCGTCCCGGCAAGGCCCAGATCGTCATCCAGGTGCCCGAGCGCCTCGGCGGCAAGGTCATCGAGGTCAACAACATCTCGAAGGCTTACGGCGACAAGCTGCTGTTCGAGAACCTCTCGTTCATCCTGCCGCCGGGCGGCATCGTCGGCGTCATTGGCCCGAACGGCGCGGGCAAGTCCACGCTGTTCAAGCTGATCACCGGCAAGGAAACGCCTGACGAGGGCACCATCGAGATGGGCTCGACCGTCCACCTCGGCTTCGTCGACCAGAGCCGCGACCACCTCGACCCCAAGAAGAACGTCTGGGAGGAAATCTCCGACGGGCTCGACTACATGAAGGTCAACGGTCACGACACCTCGACCCGCGCCTACGTGGGTGCGTTCAACTTCAAGGGCGCCGACCAGCAGAAGAACGTCGGCAAGCTGTCGGGCGGTGAGCGCAACCGCGTCCACATGGCCAAGATGCTCAAGGAGGGTGGCAACGTCCTCCTGCTCGACGAACCGACCAACGACCTCGACGTGGAAACGCTGGGCGCGCTGGAAGAGGCGATCGAGAACTTCGCGGGCTGCGCCGTGGTCATCAGCCACGACCGCTTCTTCCTCGACCGTCTCGCCACGCACATCCTCGCGTTCGAGGGCAACAGCCACGTCGAATGGTTCGAAGGCAACTTCGCCGCCTACGAAGAGGACAAGCGCCGCCGTCTGGGCGATGCCGCCGACCGTCCGACCGCGCTGGCGTACAAGAAGCTGACGCGCTGATCCTCATAGGATCGCGATGAGACAGGAGCCGTCGTCCGAGTGATCGGACGGCGGCCCTTTTCGTTTGTCGCTGCAACATTACGAAACTTAACGGTGAGCAACCCCGCCATTCACCATTGCGACAGCGCTGATCCGGTACACCCTGTTCAACGATGAGCCGCGCTTCGCCGTCCGGCACTTCGGTTTGGAGACCGGAACAATGGCAACGAAAAACAGAAAAGCAGGTGTACTGATCGCCGTCGCCACCATGGCGATCGCAATCACGGGCATGTCGAGCCCCAGCTTCGCCCAGGACCAGGGGCGCGATCGCGGCAACAACGGCCGCGCCGAACGCTCGCAGCCGCGCCCTCAGCCCCAGCAACAGCGCCTGAACGGCCGCAGCGAGATCGGGCCGCAGCTTCGCCAGATGCGCGAGCAGCAGCGCCAGCCCCAGGCCCGGCCCGCTCCTCAGCAAAATCGCGGTGACGACCGGGCCAACTGGCAAGGCTCGCGCCCCTCGGCCGGACAGCAGCAGGGCCGCCCATCGTGGCAGGGCAACCAGCGGCCGGATAACGATCGCGGTGCCGGCCAGGCGATCCGCCGCGACGACAATCGCGGCCGCGACAACGCATGGCGAGCCGGTAACGGGCGCCCGGATGACGGACGTCGCCCGGACAACGACCGCAACCCCTCATGGCGCGGCGACAACGACCGTCGCGGCGACAATGACCGCTGGCGCGACAACGATCGCCGCGGTGACAACGACCGCTGGCGCAACAATGACCGGCGAGGCGACAACAACGGCTGGCGCGACAACGGCCGGGGTGATCGCTACCAGTCCTGGAACCGCAACGACTGGCGCCGCGACAACCGCTACGACTGGCAGCGCTATCGCGACCGCAATCGCAACACCTACCGCATCGGCCGCTATTACGCGCCTTACAACGGCTATTCGTACCGTCGTCTGAGCATCGGCTTTTCGCTGGGTTCGATGTTCTACGGCAACCGCTACTGGATCAATGACCCCTGGGCCTATCGCCTGCCCCCGGTCTACGGCCCTTACCGCTGGGTGCGTTACTATGACGATGTCCTGCTGGTCGATGTGTACAGCGGCGAAGTGGTGGACGTGATCTACGACTTCTTCTGGTAAAACGCCAAGCCACAAGACACGAAAGGCTCCCGGAGGTAAAACTCCGGGAGTTTTCTTATGTCCGCGAGAAACACTTCCGGACTGTACTGTACACACCAGGATAATTCGCGGGGGCAATTGAACTCTCGACGAATGCAGATACTCTGCCCGCCATGACCGCAACCGCCACTCCCGATCGAAATGCCCCCGATCGAAAGGCCCTGGCCCGCATCGGCGCGGCTGTGCGGGAACGGCTGGCGGCGGAACCTTCCGTGCGCCGTTTTCCCGACAACCGAGCGGAAATCTACGCCATAGACGGCTTCCTGACGGATCCGGCATGTGCCCGCCTAATGACGCTGATCGATGCTGTCGCCTGCCCGTCAAGCCTAGTCGACGGCGCACTCTGGCCGGACTATCGCACCAGCTACTCCGGCGACATCGACGAAGCCGACGAATGCGTTCGCACGCTTGAGGCGCGCCTCTCGGCGATAACCGGCATAGCGCCTACGTGCGGAGAGGCCGCGCAGGGCCAGCGCTATCTTTGCGGGCAGTACTTCAACGAACACTGCGACTGGTTCGACACCGCCGCCGGCTATTGGCGAACCGAGCGACGCTGCGGAGGACAGCGAAGCTGGACCGCCATGGTCTACCTCAACAGCGTCGACGAAGGCGGTATGACCGATTTCACCCGCATGGCGCTCAGCATCCCGCCCTGTGCCGGAACGCTGCTGCTCTGGAACAACGCCCTGCCCGACGGCACCCCCAATCCCTGGACCATGCATGCGGCGCGCCCCGTAGTGCGCGGGGTCAAATACGTCGTCACCAAATGGTTCCGCACAAGGACCTGGCAATGAATTCTTGACATTTATCGCCAAATAGGTTATATGCCACAACATCCGGAGCGACGCAGATCACGTCGCCTCGGTGTATCGGGTCGGCGTCGTGGGCCGGGATGCGGTTTCAAGCCGTGATCACGCAAACCACGCGCCCAACGAAGACCCGGACCGTCCTCTCGGCTCTGGAAACGTCCTTCGAACCGCTTTGTCCTCATGGACAGACAACGCGAAGGCTATCCCGGATGACCCATGACCGCCAACGACGCGAACCCTAACGTCGGTCATACGGGACGGCTCCGATGGAATGCAGGTCGAGCCGGGCTGCCCGCAGCTACCCGGCCGTTCGCCAGAGTGAGCGGAAAACAAACCCCCGCGTCCCAGCGTGGACGCTCCCGACGCCGACCCGATGTTCTCTCGGATGCGTTGACTTCCCCGGCGTAATGGCCCGCACTCGCCAGCGGGTATTGGCGTATGTGCATATGCCAGTCATCGAGCTGGGGCTTCGACAAGCTCAGGGTGAGCGGCTTTGAGAGCAGGCCTTTAGATCCCGCTCAGGCTGAGCTTGTCGAAGCCCCAGCTGCGCGCCGAAAGATAGGCGCTTCACGGCCGGCGGCCGCAGCTTCGCCGGGCGGATTTCCCGACCTCCCCTGCACCGCCCGAGCAAGCTCGGGGAGAACTCAGGTGTCGTCGCCGGCTTCGGCGCTGGCACGGGCCTCGAGGAACTCGAACAGATGGTCCATCCGCTTGTGCAGTCGGATGATCTCCAGCTGCGTGCGCAAGTTGACCTCGTAGTCATGCCGCGCCGCGATGCGGTCCTTGTCGGACTGCCGGTTCTGGCTCATCATGAT
Source organism: Novosphingobium sp. FG90 (assembly GCF_057808725.1). Lineage (NCBI taxonomy): Bacteria > Pseudomonadati > Pseudomonadota > Alphaproteobacteria > Sphingomonadales > Sphingomonadaceae > Novosphingobium > Novosphingobium sp. FG90. The sequence goes on along the minus strand of NZ_JBMDIO010000009.1, from coordinate 75,266 downwards.
CACCGGCGCCTGGATCGCCGCCAGCATCGAGAGCATCAGGTTCAGGAAGATGTAGGGATAAGCATCGAAGGGATGCAGCCCAAACACTTCCAGGATGCGGCTGTTGACCAGCATCCACCCGAACAACACCACGCCGAAAGCGATGATGAAGCCCCAGGAGCCACCGATGGCCGCGACACGGTCGGCCAGCCGGTCCCCGAAACTGGCATGCAGCGCGGCTTCCTCCTGGGCGTCCGGCCCCATGACGGTTCCCGAGGCGATACGCGCGAGAACGCGCCGCTCCTCTGCATCGACGTCGCTCAGCTTGCGACCGAGCAGTTCCTCGCAGAGTTCTTCAGGCGTCAGGTCGGTCCGGCGCATCGCCTCTCCGTTCAAATCAGGCTGCAAGCGCCTCGGCGATCAGCTTGCGCGTCTCGGGAACGCCGTAAAGGGCAATGAAGCTCCCCATGCGCGGCCCCTGCGGCGAACCGAGCAGAGTTTCATAAAGCGCCTTGAACCAGTCGCGCAGGTTCTCGAAGCCATAGGCTTCGTTCTTGCCGATCTCGTAGACGATGTTCTGCAGGTCTTCGGCGCTGGCTTCACCCAAAGCGGCAAGCTGCCCGTCGAGGTCCTTCAACGCCGCGGCCTCGCTGGCCGTCGGCGCCCGACGCTGGAGCGTGGGCGCGATGAAGTCGCGATTGGTGGCAAGCGCGGCGCGGACCATCTCCGCAAGGTCGGGATGCGCCTCGGGGCTGGCATCGACCACGTAGTTGCCGAGGTAGGACCACACCTGCTCCGCCGTGGCATCCGCGCCGAGCACGCCGACGAGGTTTAGCAGCAGCGCGAAGGTCACCGGCACGGTATCGCCCGCGCCTTCGGTGCCGCCATTGGCGCGCAGCAGGTGCCACACCGGATTGCCCAGCTGCTTGTCGAGCGCCTGTCCGGCCAGATTGCCACGGAACTGCCAGTACTCGTCCACCGCCTTGGGAATTACGCCGACGTGGAGCTGCTTGGCGCTCTTGGGCTCACGGAACAGGTAGAAGCCAAGCGACTCCTCGGTGCCGTAAGTCAGCCACTGGTCGATGGTCAGGCCGTTGCCCTTGGACTTGGAGATCTTCTCGCCGTTCTCGTCGAGGAACAGTTCGTAGATCAGCCCCTCGGGCTTGCGACCGCCCAGCACCTGCACGATCTTGCCCGACTGGATAACCGAGTCGGTCAGATCCTTGCCGCACATCTCGTAATCGACGCCCAGCGCAAACCAGCGCATCGCCCAGTCGACCTTCCACTGCAGCTTGGCATTGCCGCCGAACGCCGACTGCTCGACTTGCGTGCCGTCCTCGTCGGTGAAGCGGATCATGCCGGTCTTGGCGTCGACGACCTCGACCGGCACCTGCAGCACAACGCCCGTGGTGGGCGAGACGGGCAACACCGGCGAATACGTCCGGCGGCGCTCCTCGCGCAGCGTCGGCAGCATGACGTCGAGGATCGCCTGGTTGCATTCGAGCACCCGCGCCAGCGCGGCGTCGAACGCGCCCGAATTGTAGCGGTCGCTGGCCGAGACGAACTCGTAATCGAACCCGAAGCGGTCGAGGAATTCGCGCAGCATCGCATTGTTGTGATGCGCGAAGCTCTCATGCGTGCCGAACGGATCGGGGATGCGGCTCAGCGGCTTGCCGAGGTTGGCGGCGAGCACGTCGGCGTTCGGAATGTTGTCCGGAACCTTGCGCAGCCCGTCCATGTCGTCCGAAAACGCGACGAGGCGCGTAGGCGCTCCGCCGGTCAGCGCTTCATAGGCGCGGCGGACCAGCGTAGTGCGCAGGACTTCCTGGAAGGTGCCGATGTGCGGCAGGCCCGAGGGACCATAGCCCGTCTCGAACAGCACCGGCGCGCCGTCGGGTTTGCCCTGCGGGAACCGCTTGAGCAACTTCTGGGCCTCCTGGAAGGGCCAGGCCTTGGACACACGTGCGGCTTCGATCAGGGCATTTTCGGTCATGGCCCGCGCTCTAAGGCGAAATGCGCGATTTTCGCAAGGGTGGAGTCGGGATCGCAAGCTACTTCACCCCACACCCCCGTCACCCTGAACTTGTTTCAGGGTCCATCAGGCCGATGGCCCTGTGCGTCGATCAGTAAGCCGAGAAGGCAACTCGGCCAGCAACCTCCCTGCACCAACCGCCCGATGGATCCTGAAACAAGTTCAGGATGACGGTGGGTAGGAGGAGCCCAAAGCGCCCCCCGTTCAGTCCCGCCACGCCCAGTCGTAGACCAGCGCGTCCTCGCGGAAAGCGAAGCGGTCGATGTGACGGGCGACCACGTCGGTCAGGCCCTGCACCGCGTCGCGGTCCTCACCGGTGATGGTGATGGCGATACCCTCGGCATCGGCGTCCATCACGGTGACGGCATTGGGGAACCTCACCGTGCCCCTGCAATGCTCATCGCCGCCCTCGACCTCGGTTTCCAGCTTGTGACTCCAGTGCTTGCAGAGCTGGCGGACGTACTTGCCGCCGTTAGGCGTCTTTACGGTTGCGGCGATGGTGCTCACTTCTCGATCCTTTCGATCTTGCGGGTAGCCTCGTCGATGACATCCGCGATCTGCAGGATGAAGTCACGGTCGGCGCCTTCGGTCGAGAGCCGGTCGAACACCGCAGTCTTGAGCGCGTGGAAGGCCCGGCGCACCGGTGCGGGATCAACCCGGTCGCGCTGCGCGGCCAGAGCCCGGAGGCGGCCCTTGAGTTCGGCGAACTTCTCCGCGTCCGCCTCAGCCTTGGCGCGGCCTTCGTCGGTGGCTTCGAAGGCCTTGCGGGCGCCGTCCCCGGCGACGGGGGCGATCAGGCCGGTTTCTTCCATGTAGATCAGCGCGGGGTAGACCACCCCCGGGCTCGGCGCATAGTCGCCGCCGGAAAGCGCCTCGATCTCGCGGATCAGCTCGTAGCCGTGGCGCGGTGCCTCGACTATCAGGGCGAGCAGCAAGGTCTGCAGTTCGGCCTGGTCGAATAGCCGCTTGCGACGACCGCCGCGACCTTCGCCGCGCGGACCGTCAGGGCCGCCGCGCCCGCCCATGCCGCCCCCGAAGCCGCCCGGGATACCCTTCCCGAAGCCGCCGCCGAGCGGACCACGCGCCAGCCCGTGCAGGCCGCGCCTGCCGCCGTGGCGACCAAGCATGGCGCGCAAGTCTTCAGCGCCTTCCGACATCGCTGCCATCATGTCCTCGCGCCCGAAGCGGCGCTCTCCACCGTGACGGCCGCGTCCGCGACCATGGTTGCAATCTGAGTTTCTCATCATTCATTCCATATGCTTCATGATGGCTTTAAGATATATCTTGAGTGAAATCCAACAAGAGGGAAATTTGTATCGAGCCGTAATTTTTTCCGTGGAGCGCGAGAGCCCGGCGTTTCCAATTCCTCCCCCCGTGCCTAATGAGAGGCCATGGCCGCCCTGCCCCTCCCTGCCCTCCACGCCAGTCATGGCGGCTGCTGGCTGCGCGAGAAGGATCTGACGGGCCTCGGCACCCGCCCTCTTTCCAAGGGCGAGGCGGTGATGGCCGCCGCCGACACCCCGCTGCTGATCCTCAACGCGCCCCTGCTGGCGACACGGCTGGGCTATCCGGACCTGTCGGGGCTGGACCTTCTGGAACTCTACGCCTTCGTCCATCCGGCGCGCTTTGTGGTACCGACCCCCAAGGGCCTTGCCCATGCTCTCGGCCTCGCCGAGCCGGAGGGCGATTCCGATGTACCGCGCCTGCTGCAGGAAGCGGCCGGCGCCCTGCTCGACATGTGCGAGAACGGCGCCTGGTCCGAACGCGAGGGCGCATGGACCTCGCTGCAGTCGCTGGTGAGGATGCGCTGGCCCTGGGCCACGCTGCTGACGGGCCGCATCCGCAAGCCCGAACGCGCCGAACGCTGGCTGTTCACCCGCCTGCCCGAATGGGAGGAAACCCCCGAAGTCCCCCAGCCCCGGCAGGTCGTGCTGGAGGACGAGGAAGTCCTGCAGCGGCTCGCCAGCCTCACCGGCAGCACCGCCGAGCAGCGCCCCGGCCAGCGCGCCTATGCGGTGGAAACCGCCCACGCCTTCGCCCCGCGCGAGCGTTCGGGCCGTCCGCACGTGCTGCTGGCGCAGGCAGGCACCGGGATCGGCAAGACGCTGGGCTACCTCGCCCCCACCTCGCTGTGGACAGAGAAGGCGGGCGGCACCGTCTGGGTCTCCACCTACACCAAGGCGCTGCAACGCCAGCTCCGGGCCGAAAGCCGCCGCGCCTGGCCCGAGCGACGCGCCGACGGCACCCGTCCGGTCGTAGTGCGCAAGGGGCGCGAGAACTACTTGTGCCTCCTGAACCTCGAAGATGCGCTGCAGGGCGGCTTCAACGGCCGCGCCGCGATCCTTGCGCAGCTGGTGGCGCGCTGGGCGGCCTATTCGCAGGACGGCGACATGATTGGCGGCGACCTGCCCGGCTGGCTCGGCACCCTGTTCCGCCAGCGCGGCATCGCGGCGCTGACCGACCGGCGCGGCGAATGCGTCTATGCCGGGTGCCCGCATTACCGGAAGTGCTTCATCGAGCGCGCCACCCGCGCCAGCGTCGGCGCCGACCTCGTGATCGGCAATCATGCGCTCGTCATGGTCAACGCCGCGCGAGGACGCGATCAGGCGTCCCGTCCGACCCGCGTGGTGTTCGACGAAGGCCACCACGTCTTCGACGCCGCCGACTCCACTTTCGCCGCCGCACTCACCGGGGCCGAGGCGATCGAACTGCGCCGCTGGGTGATCGGCCCGGAGAAAGCCTCCAAGGGCCGCCGCCGTGGCCTCTCCGCCCGCCTTGCCGACGTCGCCAGCTATGATGAGGCTGGCGCCAAGGCGATCGCCGCCGCGCGCGAAGCCGCCGAGGCGCTCCCCGGCGACGGCTGGATGGGACGCATCGCCGAGAACGCCGCCTCCGGGCCGCTGGAGGAACTGCTCGCGGCCGTGCGCGCCACCGTCTACGCCCGCGACGAAAGCGGCGGACAGGAAGCCGGTTACGGCCTCGAAACCGAAGCTGCCAGCCTCGAAGGCTCGTTCGTAGAAGTGGCGCAGGCCGCCCGCATGGCGCTGGCGGAACTGCGGCAACCACTGATCCGCCTCGGCATGCGCCTCGAAGCGCTGCTGGAGGAGCCGCCCGACTGGCTCGATGGACCGGGCCGCGCCCGCATCGAAGGAGCACGCCATTCCCTGACATGGCGGGTCGATACGCTGGGCGCGTGGGAATCGCTGCTCGACCGCATGGGCGGCCCGGCCGATCCCGAATACGTCGACTGGCTCGCCGTCGATCGATCGGAGGCGCGCGAGTTCGACATCGGCATCCATCGCCGCTGGCTCGATCCGATGAAGCCCTTCGCGCAAGTCGTGCTCGAACCGGCGCACGGCGTCGTCATGACTTCGGCCACGCTGCGCGACGGCGAGGACTGGGCCAAGGCCATCGCCCGCTCCGGCGCGCCGAACATCGAGGTGATGCCGCGCCTCTCGATCCACCAGAGCCCGTTCGACTACGCGACACAGGCCGAAGTGCTGATCGTCACCGACGTGCCCAAGGGCGACATCCCCGCCCTCTCCGCCGCGTTCGGTCGCCTTATCGAGACGTCGCGCGGCGGCGTGCTGGGCCTGTTCACCGCGATCCGGCGGCTGCGCGCGGTCTATGGCCGCATCGCCGACCGGCTCGCGCGCGGAGGACTGCCGCTTTATGCGCAGCACGTCGATCCGATCGACACCGGCACACTGGTCGATATCTTCCGCGACGATCCCGCCGCCTCGCTGCTCGGCACCGATGCCCTACGTGACGGAGTGGACGTTCAGGGCGACTCCCTGCGCCTCGTCGTCATGGAACAGGTGCCCTGGCCCCGCCCGACGATCCTGCACCGCGCGCGGCGCCTCGCGAACGGCGGCAGCGCGTATGACGATACGCTGATCCGGGCCAAGCTGGCGCAGGCGTTCGGCCGCCTCATCCGCAGCCGCGAAGACCGGGGGCACTTCGTCGTGCTCTCGCCCGCGTTCCCCTCGCGCCTGCTCTCCGCCTTCCCGGCAGGCACACCGATCCGGCGCGTTACGCTGGAGGAGGCTTTACAGCGCGTGGCCGGTCATGCTCAAGGAGCCGCAGCGGACCGGGCGGAAGACTCGCAGTCGCTATCCTGATCCGCTGAAAGAGTTTGCCCCATGAAAATCCTCGGCATCTTCCGCCACGCCAAATCGGACTGGACCGACGCGCGCCTTCGCGACTTCGACCGGCCGCTCAACAAGCGCGGCCGGGTGGGTGCGGGGGTGATGGGCAAGCACATCCTCGAACACGGCGTCGGCTGGAGATACATCCTCGCCTCGCCCGCCGTGCGCGTGACGCAAACGATCGAGCTCGCCGGGGAAGCGGCGGGCGAGACGCCGCCCGTCACCTGGGACCGGCGCATCTACCTCGCCAGTTCGGCGGCGCTGATCGATGTGCTGAAGGATCAGGATTCGGACCCGCGCTCGATCCTGCTGGTCGGGCATAATCCGGGGCTTGAGGATCTGATCTTCGATCTCGTGCCCGATGACGGCTCCAGTCCGTTGCGCGATGTGGTCGAGGACAAGTTCCCCACTGCCGCCTATGCCGTGGTGGAACTGGACATCGAGCACTGGTCGCAGCTTCGCGAGGGCTGCGGGCGGCTGACGCATCTGGTGCGGCCGCGCGATCTCGATCCTTCGCTCGGGCCGAGCCTGACCGAGTAAGCGCGCACCAAGGCGTACAAGCACCCGTCATCCCAGCGAAGGCTGGGACCGCTGGCCAATCGTTAGGCGTGAGCCAGCGTCAGGGCACCTCGACGAGAGGTTTCGCCTCAAGCACTGCCAGCGGTCCCAGCCTTCGCTGGGATGACGGGTGTTTTGCTGCGAACGGGAAGAGCATCGCCCTCCCCGCGCCGGATCAGCCCTGCACCGTCTCGGTGATCCCCGCGAGGTGCAGCTTTTCCGCCAGATAGCGCTCGGCATCGAGCGCGGCCATGCAGCCTGCGCCCGCCGCCGTGATCGCCTGACGGTAGACGTGATCCGAAACGTCGCCCGCTGCATAGACGCCAGGTATCTCGGTGCGCGGCGTACCGGCCTCGACGATCAGGTAGCCGGTGTCGTCCATCGCCAGCTTGCCCTTGAACAGCTCGGTCGCGGGCGCGTGGCCGATCGCGACGAAGGCGCCGTCGGCCAGCAGCTCGCTCTGCTCGCCGGTCACCGTGTCGGTCAGCGCTAGAGCGCGCAAGGCGCCGTTCTCACCGGCGAGGAAGCGGTCGACCTTCTTGTTCCAGACCGTCGTGATCTTGGGGTGCGCGAAGAGGCGGTCCTGCAGGATCTTCTCCGAACGCAGCGAATCGCGGCGGTGGACCAGCACCACCTCGGTCGCATGGTTGGTGAGGTAGAGCGCTTCCTCGACCGCGGTGTTGCCGCCGCCGATCACGACCACCTTCTTGCCGCGATAGAAGAACCCGTCGCACGTAGCGCAGGCCGAGACGCCCTTGCCCGAAAGCTCCTGCTCGCCGGGGACGCCCAGCCACTTGGCCTGTGCGCCGGTGGCGATGACGAGGGTGTCGCCCTCGTAAATGTCGCCGCCGTCGCCGGTCGCGACGAAGGTATCGCCGGAAAGGTCGACGCTGGTAATCGTGTCCCACATCATGCGGGTGCCGACGTGGACCGCCTGCGCTTCCATTTCCTGCATCAGCCAGGGGCCCTGGATGACCTCGCGAAAGCCGGGATAGTTCTCGACATCGGTGGTGATGGTCAGCTGGCCGCCAGGCTGCAGGCCCTGCACCACGATCGGCTCCATACCCGCACGCGCGCCATAGATGGCGGCGGAAAGTCCGGCCGGGCCGGAACCGATAATCAGCATGCGGGTCTTGTGCGTGGTCGCCATGTCTTGAACTCTCGCGTGAAATCCTTGGCGGCGGAGATAGGGGCTCGCGCCCGGATCGCCAAGCTGTACGGCGCGCAAGCTTTACTTTCATCCCCGCAATTTCGGCAGCGGATTGACCTCGGCGCGCGCCGTCCCCATCCAACGAGGATGAAGAACCAGCTTGGCCCCACCTCGAACCGTTTCGTCTCACAGCGCCTGCGCCTGCACTATGTCGACTGGGGCAACCCGGATGCCCCGCCGTTGATCCTGCAGCACGGCGGGCGCGACCATTGCCGCAGCTGGGACTGGGTGGCCGAGGAACTGCGCCGCGACTGGCACGTCATCTGCCCGGACCTGCGCGGTCACGGCGACAGCGAATGGAGCCCGGAAGGGCACTACGGCATGGACGCCTTCGTCTACGACTTCGCGCAGTTGATCCACACGCTCGGCCACGATCAGGTGACCATCGTGGCGCATTCGCTGGGCGGCAACATCGCCACGCGCTTTACCGGGCTGTTCCCCGAGAAAGTGTCGAAGTTCGTCAACATCGAAGGCCTCGGCCCGCCGCCCGCGATGCGGCGCGAGCAGGAGAGCGAAGGCGCCGGACCACGCTTACGCAAATGGGTGGAGGACAAGCGCAAGGCCTCGGGCCGCACGGTGCGCAAGTACGCCTCCCTGCGCGACGCCTACCAGCGCATGAAGGAGGAGAACGGCTTCCTGACGGACGAGCAGGCGCGCCACCTCACCATCCACGGCGCCACCCGCAACGAGGACGGCACCTGGAGCTGGAAGTTCGACAACTACCTGAACGTCTGGACGGCCTCGGACCTGCCGACCGACCACATCATCGAGCTGTGGGAAGCGATTACCTGCCCCATGCTGATGCTGTGGGGCAGGAACAGCTTCGCCAGCAGTCCGGCAGGCGACGGACGGATGGAGTATTTCCCGTCGGCAAAGCTGGTGGAGTACGAGAATGCCGGACACTGGCTGCACCACGACCAGTTCGACCGGTTCATGGCCGACGTGAAGGCATTCCTGGGCTGACCGGGACCGCCGGGCTCAATCCTCGCCCAGCACCTCCCGAAGCCTGTCGCGTTTGGCAGGCGTGAGGGTCAGTACCTCTTCCAGATAGGCGTCGAGGCTGCCGCAGCGCTCCTCGATCGCCGCCCAGGCCGCTTGCAGGTACTCCGCCTCGACGCCCATCAGGACGCGCAGGACGGCATCGTCGAGATGACCGGTGATGGCCCTGATCGTTTCCGCTCCGGAAGCGATCCGCGCCTCGACATCGCCGGCGCTGTTGGTCAGCAGGTAGTCTGCCATGATGTCGTCGCGATGCACGCCCAGCGCGGCATGGAGCATGGCGACTGCGATCCCCGTGCGATCCTTGCCCGCCATGCAGTTTACGAGACTGGGGCCTTCGGCGCGTGCCAGTTCGTCAAGCCAGCTGCGGATCATGGCCTGCAATTCCGGTCGGAAGCAGATGCCCTCGTAATTGCGCTTCAGACTTTCATGTGTCGACTCAACCGTCCGCTGCCGGGTCGTCTGGGCAGCTGCCAGATGCGGGGCATGGCGCAATTCGGGGTCGGCCGCGACGACGATCCTGGCCGCAAAGCCGGGCGGTCGGCGACAAGGGTGCACCGTGCGTTCCTTCGAGGTGCGTAAATCGAACACACTTGCCAGCTTCAGGGTTGCGATACGCTCCAGATCCGCGTCGCTGGCGCCATGATGCTGGCCGGAGCGCCAGATCGTCCGGCGCCTGATCCGTCCACCCGAAGGCAGGGAATAGCCCCCTGCATCGCGGAAATTGTGCACGCCCTTTAGGGTCATGACACGGTCGTTCGAATGGCCCACGTCATCTCGCATACTGCCGGCTACCGGCCGACCCCTACCTCCCAGAGATGATTCGGAACAGGGCCGCAAGCGTCCGGAGAGGACGATGATCGCGGAAGGGATGAGAGGAAGGCCGCAAGCCAGATCGGTTCAGGCGAGCAGGAAATATCCCAGGGCCGCCCAGCAGGCCATGCAGAGCAGGATCGCGATCGTCAGCCCGCGCCCGTCATGCTCTTCGCCCCGATCCATCCGCTGCGCGGCGTAGACCATTCCTGCAGACAGTCGTGCGGGAAAATCCCGTCCACCATCGGACATAGGTTCGAAACGGATAATATTGTCGTCAGCGACCTTCATAACGCATCCTCAATTGCCGAGGCGGTTCTCCGGCGTGGTTGATGCGCCGTGTTCGCCCAGATCAATTCCGAAAGGGTGCGCCTCTTGACGTCACTCCCATTTGTTTCCTGGGATAAGCACTACCAGAATCCGTCGCTTTGTTCCAGAATATCCCGAACACATCACATCATTTTAATCCCCGATGCGGCGGCGATATTATACTCATTCAGAAGGTAATTTTCGTGCCATATGGCGAAATATCCGCACCAGTAAGGTAGAGGGTATTATTGCGGTGCAAAACATGCCCAAGCCCCGGAAAAGCGACTTAAGTGCAATCGTTGCCCGGCAGCGCAGGGCAGGTTTTGCGGCATGGCAACACCAATGCACGGCGGCGCCACAGGGCAGACGGGGTAGCCGGACAGCTCAGGACCAAAAAGCAGAACGAGGCGCAATTTCCGCTGAACCGTGGTTCGGCAAGGCTCAGGTGATTCGCGCGACGCAGATAGCTTCGATTCGTTCAGCTTCGCGCCATCTTGCTGCCGGCGTACCTTGGTTCTACGTACCAGAGCATGACCGTCCCACCGCGCCTGAAGATCAAGATCCAGATCCACTCCGGCGCGGAGATCGCGATGGGCCCGGGCAAGGCCGACCTTCTCGACGCCATCCGGGAGCACGGATCCATCTCCGCTGCCGCTCGTGCGATGGCGATGAGTTACCGCAGGGCATGGTTGCTTGTAGACGTCATGAATCGGTGCTGGGATGCTCCGCTGGTCCAGACGGCGCCCGGCCGCGCAGCTACCAGCGGCGCGCGCCTGACCGAACTTGGAGATGCGGTATTAACCCATTACCGGGCTCTTCAGGACGGCATTGCCCAGGCAGCGCACGGTCCCGACTATGACGCGCTTGCATCCTGGCTGATGCCCGAACCGCGAGCGTCGCAAAAGGTTTGATGGTCCGCAACGCCTGAACGGCCGGAAGGTTTGGACAGGCTGCGGCTTGCATTCGACTACCCCCGATATACTGTCGGATACAGTATGTTCTCCCGGAGATTTCTGATGCGCAAGTTCGTGGCGCTGCTGCTGGCGGCATTGGCCGTCCTGTCCGGAGCCGCCGCTCCCCTGAGCGCCGCCTCGGGTGGCCAGCCACCTCTGGTCCTGGCTGCAGCGAGCCTGCAGGAATCGATGAATGCCGCCGCCGATGCCTGGGCACGAAAGGGCCATCCGCGCCCGCGCATTTCCTTCGCGGCATCTTCGGCGCTCGCACGGCAGATCGCCTCGGGCGCCCCGGCCGATCTGTTCGTGTCCGCTGACGAGCCGTGGATGGATGACGTCCAGGGCAAGGGGCTGGTGCGCAAGGGCACCCGCGTGTCGTTCCTGCGCAACGAACTCGTCCTGATCGCCCCGCGTGCGAGCAACGTCCGCCTGAAGGTCGGGCGCGGCATGCATCTGGCGCGGACGCTCGGCAACGGAAGACTGGCAATCGCCGATCCAGCCGCAGTTCCGGCAGGTATCTACGGCAAGCAGGCGCTCACCCGACTAGGTGTCTGGGCTTCAGTGCAGGACCGGCTCGCCCCGGGCGACAGCGTGCGCGGTGCGCTCGCTCTGGTGAGCAGGGGCGCCGCGCCGCTCGGTATCGTCTATGCGACTGATGCCCGCGCCGACCAGGGCGTGCGCGTGGTAGGCATTTTTCCGCCATCGAGCCACGATCCGATCAGTTACCCTGTCGCCACGCTCTCCTCATCTCGCAATCCCGAGGGCGAAGCTTTCCGGCGCTTTCTGGTTTCCGCTGAAGGCAAGGCGGTTTTCCGCCGCTTCGGCTTCGGGACCAAGTAAGCCTCCACGTGAGTCCTCTTTCACCGGCCGAATGGGAGGTTCTGATCCTCTCTCTCAAGGTTGGCGCCGTCGCCATGGCAGCGGCGCTGCCGGTCGCTTTCGCGCTCGCCTGGGTGCTGGCGCGCTTGCGCTTTCCGGGCAAGGTACTGGTCGATGCGTTGGTTCATCTGCCGCTGGTACTGCCCCCGGTGGTGACCGGCTGGCTGCTGCTGCTCGCCTTTAGTCCGAACGCACCGCTCGGCGGTTTCCTTGAACGTGCCTTCGGACTGACGTTCCTGTTCCGCTGGACCGGCGCGGCGCTTGCCGCTGCCGTCATGGCGCTGCCGCTGATGGTCCGCGCGATGCGACTCTCGCTGGAAGGCGTCGATCGCCGACTGGAGAATGCCGCGCGCACCCTGGGTGCGGGACCATGGCGCACGTTCGTGACGGTGACGCTGCCCCTCAGCCTGAACGGCGTACTGGCAGCGCTGGTGCTCGGCTTCGCGCGATCGGTGGGTGAATTCGGAGCCACCATCACTTTCGCCTCGAACATTCCGGGCGAGACGCAGACACTCCCCCTTGCCATCTACAGCGCATTGCAGGTGCCGGGCTCGGACCTGCAGGTGGCGCGCCTGGCCGGCCTGTCCGTACTGCTGTCGGTTGCTGCACTCGTGCTGTCCGAATGGCTTGCCCGCCGCAGCGGTCAGGAGAAAGGCCGCCATGTCATTTGACATTGCCTTCACCCTGTCACGCGGCGGTCGGCCTCTGCGGTATGCCTTTGCTGCCGGAACAGGACTGACCGCCCTCTTCGGCCCCTCTGGCGCGGGCAAGACGAGCCTGCTCGATGCTGTCGCAGGCCTGTTGCGACCCACCGAGGGCCGTATCGTCGTGGCTGGAGCCCCCCTCTTCGACAGCGCCGCCCGCATCGATCTCAAGCCCGAGCAGCGCCGCTGCGGCTATGTCTTCCAGGACTTGCGCCTGTTCCCGCACCGCTCGGTCCGCCGTAATCTGGAGTTCGGCCGCAGGCAAGGAGCCACCCTCGACTGGGCTCATACGCTCGACCTCCTTGGAATTGCCGGGCTGCTGGAGCGTATGCCTGCGACCCTGTCCGGCGGCGAAGCCCAGCGGGTCGCGATCGGCCGTGCGTTGCTGTCCGCACCCGAATTCCTGCTGATGGACGAACCGCTGGCCTCTGTTGACGGAGCGCGGCGCGAAGAAATCCTGCGACTTATCGAACGCATTCGAGACGAACTGCGCCTGCCGATCCTCTACGTCAGCCACGACCGCGCCGAAGTCGAGCGCCTCGCACAGACGATCGTTGAGGTTTCTCTGCGGGCCGATTGACGAGAACCGACAGTGCGGCAAGGCTGGTAACGGGACTTGTCAGTTCTCGCGCGCGAGGCGTGCGCGTATGCGCGTCGCGCGGAAAAATGGAGGGAATCAATGCGCATTCTGGTGGTGGGACCGACGGGCCGGACAGGCCGGCATGTTATCGACACCCTGCGCGGCCGCGATCCCGATGCCGACATCAGGGGCTTGTGCCGCTATCCGCAGGAGCCGGCACGCGCCATCGAGACCGTGCCCGGTCACCTCGACATCGGCAGCGCCAAGGCACGCGCCATCGAAACCGTGCCCGGCCATCTCGACACCGGCGGCGCCAGGGTACGTGCCATAGAAGCCGTGCCTGGCCATCTCGATACCGGCGGCGCCAAGGCCCGTGCCATCGAAACCGTGCCTGGCCATCTGGATACCGGCAGCGCCAAGAAACGCGCGATGGAAGTGGTCGTCGACCCTCTCGAAGGCAGCTTCGCGGTTTCGCGCGCGATCGAGACGGTGCCAGGTCACCTGGACACCGGCACACGTGAAGCGCATTCCATCATCTGCCTGACCGGCGATCTTGAAAACCCGGCAGACCGCGCCCGAGCGGTGGAGGGCGTCGACCTCGTCATCCATTACGCGCCCGCCTTCCACCCGCGAGAAGCGGCAATGGGCACCGGCATGATCGATGCCGCGGTCGCCGCAGGCGTCTCGCGCTTCATCTACGTCTCGGCTCTGCATGCACAGGTCACCAGCGTGCCCGGCCATGCCGCAAAGCTGGCGGTCGAAGCCTATCTCGCAGAATCCCGGCTCGAGTGGACCGTGCTGCGCCCGCAAACCTATATGCAGAATATCGACATTGCCGCCGTACTGGCAGCAGGTGCGCTGGACCTGCCCTTCCCGCTGGCGACACGGCAAGGCTATCTCGACATGGCCGATCTGGCCGAAGTCGTGGCCAAGGTCGCCAGCGAGGACGGGCATGCCCTCGCCACCTATGATCTGGCGAGCGACGAGACCCTCAGCACAGCGGAGATTGCGGCACTCGTCACCACGGTAAGTGGCCATCCGGTAATCGCCGGGGAACTGCCCGTGGCGGAGCTCGTCGCAGGGCTCGAGACGGCAGGACCTGCCTTCGCCTACGTCGCCGACGCGGTGAGCAGCCTCAATGCCTGGCAGGCTCGCAGCGGCGGTCGGGGCAACCCGGCCGCGCTGCGCTGGCTGCTGGGCCGCGAGCCCACCAGCTTCGAGGACTACGTGCGCCGCAGCCTCGGCGCTTGAAGGCTCAGGCCGCGCCGATCAGTTCGCGGCCGATGAGCATGCGTCGGATTTCATTCGTGCCTGCGCCGATGTCGAGCAACTTGGCATCGCGCAGGTAACGTTCGACCGGCCAGTCCTTCGTGTAGCCGGCGCCGCCAAGCGCCTGCACAGCCTCGCCCGAGACGCGGAAGGCATTCTCGCTCGCCAGCAGGATCGCACCAGCCGCGTCGAAGCGCGTGGTCTGCCCGGCATCACAGGCGCGCGCCACGGCATAGACATAGGCGCGGGCGGACTGCAACGCGACGTACATGTCCGCGACCTTGGCCTGCATGAGCTGGAACGCGCCGATCGGCTTGCCGAACTGCTTGCGCTCGCGAAGGTAGGGAATGACGGTGTCGAGGCACGCCTGCATGATGCCCAGTTGCAGGCCCGCCAGCACGACGCGCTCGTAATCGAGGCCGCTCATCAGTACGCCGACGCCGCCGTGCAGCGGCCCCATCACGTTCTCCTCGGGCACGAAGCAGTCGTCGAACACGAGTTCGCACGTGGGCGAGCCGCGCATCCCCATCTTGTCGATCTTCTGGCCGATGGAGAAGCCAGCCATGCCCTTCTCGATCAGGAAGGCGGTGATGCCTTTCGATCCCTCGCCGGTCTTGGCGTAGACGACCAAGGTATCGGCATAAGTGCCGTTGGTGATCCAGAACTTGGTGCCGTTGAGGCGGAAGCCGCCTGCGACCGCATCGGCGCGAAGCTTCATGCCCACAACATCGGAACCGGCGCCCACCTCGGACATCGCGAGACTGCCGACATGCTCGCCCGAGATCAGCTTCGGCAGGTACTTCGCCTTCTGTTCCTCGGTGCCCCAGCGGCGGATCTGGTTGACGCACAAGTTCGAATGCGCGCCGTAGGACAGCCCGACCGAGGCCGATGCGCGGCTGACCTCCTCCACCGCGATGACGTGTTCGAGGTAGCCGAGGCCGATGCCGCCCCACTCTTCCTCGACCGTCAGGCCGTGGAGCCCCAGTGTGCCCATTTCCGGCCAGAGATCGCGCGGGAACCAGTCCTCGGCATCCACTTTCGCAGCGATGGGGGCAATGCGCTCGTCGGCGAAGCGGGAGACGCTTTCGCGGATCATCTGCGCGCTTTCGCCAAGGGCGAAGTCGAAATCGGGGGTGGCGCGCATGGGTTCCTCTCCTCTGGCTGCCTGATCTTTGCAACGCTCCTAGAGCAATATCGATGCAGCGCGAAGATGGAATATTACGAGCGGTCGCGCAATTATGTCTCCGCACCGATCCGTAGCGAGGCGAGCGCCGCGACCAGCAGAGTGCCCGCCGCAAAGGCCATCGTCCAGACCGGCTGGCCAGGGAAGAAGGCCTTCATGATCGAGCCCATCACCGTCGCGACCAGCAGCTGCGGCAGCACCACGAAGACGTTGAACAGGCCCATGTAGATGCCGAGCTTGGACTGCGGCAGGCTGCTCGCGAGGATGGCGTAAGGCATCGCGAGGATCGAGGCCCAGGCAATACCAATACCGATCTCGCAGACGATGAGCGCCTTCGGGTCACGCAGCATCAGAAACCCGGCAAAGCCCAGCGCCCCAGCCACGAGGCACAGCGCATGCGTCCGCGCCTTGCCCAGCCGCGCCGAAAGCATCGGCAGCAACGCCAGCGCGGCGATGGCCGCGACGCCATTGTAGACAGAAAACAGCACGCCGACCCAGTTGCCCGCTTCCTGATAGGCCGCGCTGGCGGGGTCGGCTGATCCGAAGTAGTACTGCGCCACTACCGGCGTGGTGTTGATCCACATGATGAACAGCGCCGACCAGCTGAAGAACTGCACGAAGGCGAGCTTCTTCATGAGCGGCGGCATTCCCGCGAAGTCACCGACGATCCCCGCCAGCATCGAGGCGCTGCGACCCGAGCGGGCGAGGCCGATGGCGGCGATGATGGCGATGCCATAGCCCGCAAGGAGCGCGGCAAGAAGATAGACTTCCTTCTCCAGAGCCCATGCCTTGACGACTGCGGCGACGACAGCGCCTGCCACGATCCACGGCAACCCGCCCCAGATCGGGCGTCCGGCGAGTGCTGCGGCACTGGCGCTTTCGGCTTCCTGCGCGTCCCCGAACGCCGCCTGCTCCTCGGGCGAATATTCGCGCGTCGTCAGCACCGTCCAGAGCACGGCGGCCAGCAGCGCCAGTCCTCCGGCCCAGAAGCTGTAGCGCACCGTATCGGGAATTTCCCCGAGCGCCGCCGCATTGGAGACGCCGAAGTGCTCCAGCGCATAAGGAAACAGCGAACCAACCACCGCGCCCGCGCCGATGAAGGCGGTCTGCACCGCATAACCCGCCGTATGCTGGTCCTTGCGCAGCATATCGCCGACGAAAGCGCGGAAGGGTTCCATCGAGACGTTAAGGCTGGCGTCGAGCATCCACAGCAGCAACGCCGCCATCAGCAGGCCGGACGAGGACCCGGCGCTCTCCGGCATCGCCAGCAGCGCGATCGTCGCCAGCACGGCACCGGCGAGGAAGTACGGACGGCGGCGCCCAAGGCGCCCGAGCCACGTCCGGTCGGACATGTGGCCGACGATGGGCTGGACCAGCAGGCCCGTCAGCGGCGCGGCGACCCAAAGTGCTGGGAGATCGTCGATCCCCGATCCGAGCGACTGGAAGACGCGGCTCATGTTGGCGTTCTGCAAAGCGAAGCCGATCTGGATGCCGAAGAAGCCGAAGCTGATGTTCCACAGCCCCGCCCAGCCCTGCCGGGGCTTGTCCATGGTAGCAGCCGTCATCGCGTCCCTTCCCTAAACTCGCGGATTGACGCCGCGCAGTCCGTCCGCCTCGCATGATGTGCCGGGTGCGACAACATGCATACGAATGCGCGGCAATCAGCCCTTCGTACTGCGCCGGGCTACCAGCCGCGTCGGCAAGGTCCGTGATTCCGCCTCGTCCGCCTCGATCTGCGCCACCAGCGTTTCCACCAGAACGACGCCCGCGCGCTTGATATCCTGCATTACAGTGGTCAGCGGCGGGTTGGTCATGCTGGCGGCGGGGAGGTCGTCGAAGCCCATCACCGCCACGTCGCCGGGGATCGAAAGCCCCGCTTCCGCCAGCGCGCGCATCGCTCCGATGGCGATGAGATCGCTGGCGGCGAAGACCGCGTCGAAGGCCAGCCCTTCGGCGATCACCTCATGCATGACGGCATGGCCCATATCCTCAAGATTCACCACGTCGCGCTGCAGGTGCGGATCGATATCGACACCCGCCGCCGTCAGCGCATCGCACAGGCCCCGGTAGCGGTCGGCGAACTCGGGATAGTGCTCATCCGCCTGCCCGAGAAAGACGATGCGCCGGCGTCCCAGACCAAGCAGATGCTCCCCCGCCAGACGCCCGGCGCCGAGGTTATCGGAGCCCACCGTGGCGCCGATATTGACCTCGTCCACGCTCCCCCAGCGCACGAAGTGCGTGCCCTGACCGACAAGCTGCCTCAGGCGGCTCTCGTAAATCTTGTAATCCCCGTAGCCGAGCAGGATCAGGCCGTCGGCGCGGTGGCTGTCCTGATAGCGCACGTGCCAGTCGTCCTCCAGCTTCTGAAACGAGATCAGCAGGTCCAGCCCCCGATTGGCACACTCGCGCGTGATCGCGCCGAGCATGGCGAGGAAGAACGGATTGATCTTGGAATCATCGGGTGACTGCTCCTCGAAGAACAACAGCGCGATCGTGTTCGAACGCTGGGACCGCAGCGACGAGGCATTCTTGTCCACCGAGTAGTTCAGTTCGCGTGCGATCGCCTCGATCCGCTCGCGCGTGGCGGCGCTGACCGACTTGCTCCCGCGCAGCGCGCGACTGACCGTGGGCTGCGATACACCCGCGCGATAAGCGATGTCGAAGCTGGTCGGGCGGTTGGTCGGCTTGCGTCCCATGGTCTCCTCCACCCGATGCTGCGCCGCAACAATGCCATGACACCGGATAGCTATCTGCACGTAATCACGTAGTTATGCGGGATATCAGGCGTTGCATGGAAGCCACGCCGCGTCCCCCTCCGGCACCTACGTATACGTATGCCATATTATGCGCAACGTAGGACCGCCTTAAGCAAGGGGGGTCGAATGGAGTCGCGGCAGAAATGCACGGGCTCATCAGGAGGAGATGCCGGGCGCCAGGTGTGCTGTCCCGGCTGATACAGGGGAGGACACCCAATGTCGCTTCGTAACGAGTTTTCGGCCGTGGGCACTTCGTCCCGCATGGCCATCGCTGCTGCAATGATTGCAGCTACCTTGCCCGCTGCAGCGTGGGCGCAGGACGCCGCACCGGCAGAAGATAATGCCAGCGCCGACACCATCGTCGTCACCGGCTACCGCGCATCGCTGCTCAACGCGATCAACCAGAAGCGCAATGCCGAACAGATCGTCGAAAGCGTCTCGGCCGAGGATATCGGCAAGCTGCCTGACGCCTCGATCGCGGAATCGATCGCCCGCCTGCCGGGCCTGACCTCGCAGCGCGTCAACGGCCGCTCGAACTCGATCGCCATCCGCGGCTTCGCGCCGGACTTCTCGACCACGCTGCTGAACGGCCGCGAGCAGACCTCGACCGGCGACAACCGCGCCGTCGAGTACGACCAGTATCCGTCTGAAGTCGTCAGCGCCGTCAACGTCTACAAGACGCCGATGGCCAGCCTCGTCGGCCAGGGGCTGTCGGGCACCGTGGACATGCGCACGATCCGTCCACTCGAAGCGGGCAAGCGCATTATCTCGGTCGGCGCACGCGGCTCTTATGCCGATCTGGGTAAGCTGAACGCCAAGTCGGACGACATGGGCTACCGTGCCAACGCGATGTACGTCGATCAGTTCGCCGACGACACCATCGGCATTGCCCTTGGCGCCAGCTACAACAACGAGCCCTACCAGATCAAAGAATACAACGCCTGGGGCTATAGCGACCTCGCCAATGGCGATCGCGTGATCGGCGGTGCCAAGGCGATGGTCACCTCGACCAAGCTCAAGCGCATGGGCCTCAACGGCACCCTGCAGTGGCAGCCGGCGCCGAACCTGACGACCACGCTCGACGCATTCTACTCGAACTTCAAGGACGACCAGATCAAGCGCGGCATCGAGATGCCGCTGGCGATGGACGCGGACCCGGTCGGCTTCGCACCGGTCCTCACCGCAACCACCGTAGAGAATGGCCTCGTCACCGCGGGCCAGTTCGACAGCGTCAAGGCTCTGGCGCGCAACGACCTCTACCAGCGTCACGCCAAGCTCTATTCGTTCGGCTGGAACACCAAGTGGGAAGGCGACGACGGCTGGAACGCCTTCTTCGACGCCAGCTACTCGAAGACCGACCGCAGCGAGTTGAGCATCGAGACCACCGCCGGCACCGGCCGCAACACGATCGGCACCTACGACACGATCGGTTTCACCACCGGCACCAAGGGCTCGATTTTCTCTTCGGGCCTCGACTACGGCGACTATAACACGATCCTCCTCACCAGCCCGCAGGGCTGGGGCGGCACCCAGATCGCGCCCGATGGCACCTCGATCATCAACGGTCAGGACGGCTACTACAACAACCGCAAGATCAAGGACGAACTCTGGCAGTTCCGCACCGAGGTCGAGCACGAGTTCGAAAGCGGGCCGCTCCACTCGTTCCAGGTCGGCCTGAACTACACCAACCGCTCCAAGTCGCTGGTGCCCGAGGAATACTTCCTGGGTCTGGCCGCCAACACCGACGGCACCGTCAGTGTCCCGGTTCCCAGCCAGTACCAGTTGGGTCGCACGGACCTGAGCATGTACGGCCTCGGTTCGGTGATTAGCTACGATCCCGCCGCGCTGGTGCGTGACGGCATCTACAACAAGGTCGCCAACCCCTACGGCGATGTCGTCGTCAAGAGCTATGCCATCCGCGAACGCCTGATGACGGCCTATTTCCAGGGCAACATCGACAGCGAAGTCGGCTCGGCGCACCTGACCGGCAACTTCGGCGTACAGGCGCAGTGGACGGACCAGAACTCGGTCGGCGCCACCGCCGTGAACCTGGGCACCGCCGCCAACGGGTCGCCGATCATCGGCGGCGAAGTGCGCAAGGCCAGCACCGACTACCTCGACGTGCTGCCCAGCCTCAACCTCTCGCTGCGCTTCCCGAGCGACACGGTCATCCGCTTCGCCGCCGCGCGCGAGATCATCCGTCCGCGCCTCGACGACATGCGCGCCTCGCTCAGCTGGAGCTACACGATCGCGGACGGCGTGGCGCAGGCCACCGGTTCTTCGGGCAATCCGAACCTGCGCCCGTGGCGCGCCAATGCGCTCGACTTCACGATCGAGCAGTACTTCGGCGGCAAGGGCGTGATCGCGGCGCAGTTCTTCTGGAAGGACCTGAAGAGCTATATCTACAACACCGACCTCACCGTACCCACCGACGGCCTCGCGCTGCAGGACCCGGGCCAGGGCATCCCGGTGTCGGATACCGCGCAGCTCAACGTCCCGATCAACGGCAAGGGCGGCAAGCTCTACGGCGTCGAGATCGCCACCACCCTGCCCTTCGAGACGTTCCTGCCCGCACTGGACGGCTTCGGGATCACCGGCTCGGTCGCCTATACCAAGAGCAAGATCCAGGCGACGCCGGACTCGCCTTCGGGTGACCTCCCGGGCTATTCGAAGTGGGTCGCCAACGGCACCGCCTACTTCGAGAAGTGGGGCTTCAACGCGCGTGGTTCGGTACGCTACCGTTCGACGTTCCTGGGTGAAGTCTCCGGCTTCGCCGCCAACCGCGTGCGTCGCCGCGCGGCTGCGGAAACCATCGTCGACGCGCAGATCGGCTACGACTTCCAGGCCGGTAGCGCGCTGGAGGGCCTGTCGCTCTACGTGCAGGGCCAGAACCTGACCAACGCGCCGTTCATCACGACCAACCCGGGCGATAGCCGCGAGGTCATCGACTACCAGACTTACGGCCGCCGTTTCCTGGCCGGTTTCACGTATAAGTTCTAACTCACCCCCCCGGCGCCGGGATGGAACCCTCCTCCTCCTGAACGGCGCCACACTGGCGGAACCGTCGAAGTTATCCCTCCCTTCGACGGTTCCGCCTACCCTGCCAGCAAGAGGTCTCGAAAACCGCGTAAAAATCGACGTGACCCTGAACTTGTTTCAGGGTCCATCATGCCGCCAGCCCCGCGACATGATGGCGCAAGCCACCCATGCCGCTGGTGGACCGAACTGTCCGGTCAAAGCGGCCCGATGGACCCTGAAACAAGTTCAGGGTGACGATGTGCAGGAACGGAATGCTGCTGCCATCCCGCGTGGAGAATGCCTGTGATGAACCGCCTGATACCTTCCCTCTCGGCAATTGCGCTGGCCCTCTCCAGCGGCGCCGCCTTCGCCGGGACGGTCGAGGACATGCGCGCCCGCACGCCCGAGCAGGAAGTCATCTACTTCGTACTGCCCGACCGTTTCGAGAACGGTGACACCTCAAACGATACCGGCGGCCTCAAGGGCGGCAAGCTGCAGACCGGCTTCGATCCCACAGACAAGGCGTTCTACCACGGCGGCGACCTCAAGGGCCTGACCGCGCGGCTGGACTATATCCAGGGCCTCGGCGCCAGCGCGCTGTGGGTCGGGCCGATCTTCAAGAACAAGCCGGTGCAAGGCCCCAAGGGGAACGAAAGCGCGGGATACCACGGCTACTGGATCACCGATTTCACTCAGGTCGATCCGCACCTAGGCACTAACGACGACTTCAAGGCGCTCGTCGAGGCCGCGCATGCCCGGGGCATGAAGGTCTACATGGACATCATCGTCAACCACACGGCGGACGTGATCCAGTACAAGGAAGGGGTCGCGGAGGGGTATCCCTATCGCTCCAAGGCGGACTATCCGTTCTCGACCCGGGGCGGCGTGAAGGGTCCGGCGATCAACCCCGGTTTCCTCGGGGAAACGGTGCAAACGGCTGAGAACTGGGCGAAACTCACCGATCCCTCGTTCGCCTACACCCCTGTCGTGCCCAGGGCGGAAAAGGACGTCAAAGTCCCCGCCTGGCTCAACGATCCGATCTACTACCACAACCGCGGCAACACCGACTGGAAAGGCGAGAGCGCGCAGTACGGCGACTTCGTCGGCCTCGACGACCTCGCCACCGAGAACCCGCGCGTGGTCGATGGGATGATCGACATCTACGGCAGCTGGATCGACCGTTTTGGCATCGACGGCTTCCGCATCGACACCGCCCGCCACGTCAACGCGGAGCTGTGGCAGAAGTTCGTGCCAGCCATGCTGGAGCGCGCGAAGGCAAAGGGAATCAACAACTTCCACATCTTCGGCGAAGTCGCGACGGGCGATTACGACCCTGCCCTGCTCGCCTCGTGGACGCGCAATGCGGGCCTGCCGGGCGTGCTCGACTTCGCGTTTATGCGCGCGGTCGACGATGCGGCGGGCGGCGCAAAGGACGGCGGGACCGAGACGCTGGCGCGGCTGTTCGACGACGATGCGCTCTATGCGGGCGGCAAGGCCGGAGCGCTGCAACTGCCGACCTTCCTAGGCAACCACGACGCCGGGCGCCTGCCGATGTTTCTCAAGCTGGGTCAACCGCTTGCCAGCAATGACGAGCTGCTGAAGCGCTCGATGCTTGCCCATGCCATGCTGCTGACACTGCGCGGTGTGCCGACGATCTACTACGGCGACGAACAGGGCTTCGTCGGCCATGGCGGCGACCAGTGGTCGCGGCAGGATATGTTTGCTTCCAAGGACTTGCGCCTGACGGATGAGCCCTTGCTGGGCACGACCCGCGCGCCGAACGCGGAGCATTTCGACCCGACGCACCCGCTCTACAAGCTGATCGCACAGCTGGCGACCTTGCGCCGCCAGACCCCGGCGCTGACGGGCGGGATGACCAAAGTTCGCGCCGCATCCGACAAGCCGGGGCTGTTCGCGGTCTCCCGCTTCGATCCGGCTACCGGGAATGAGGTCGTGCTGGCCTTCAACACCTCCACCGAGGCGGTCGAAGGCAACCTCGCGGTAGAGCCGAAATCGGCGCAATTCCAGACGCTTGCGGGTTCCGCATGCCCTATGAAGGCGGCCGCTCCGGGATCGGTTTTGATAGCCCTGCCGCCACTCGGTTTCGCCGTCTGCGCGGCCCGGCCCTGACCGGCACACGGGCGGCACCCAACGGCACCCAAACGACACCTAGACGTACCAGAGAGCGCCATGACGAACCCTGAAACCTCCTCCAAGGCCCCATGGTGGCGCGGCGCGGCGATCTACCAGATCTATCCGCGCAGCTTCGCCGATTCCAACGGCGACGGCATCGGCGACCTGCCCGGCATCACTGCACGGTTGGACCATGTCGCCCGGCTCGGCGTCGAGGCGATCTGGATCTCGCCGTTTTACCAGTCACCGATGGCGGACTTCGGCTACGACATTTCCGACTACTGCGCGGTCGATCCGATGTTCGGCTCGCTGGAGGATTTCGACGCGCTGATCGCGAAGGCCAAGACGCTTGGCCTCAAGGTCATCGTCGATCAGGTCTATGCCCATACCTCGGACAAGCACCCGTGGTTTGCCGAGAGCCGGTCCAGCCGCAGCAATTCGCGGTCGGACTGGTACGTCTGGGCCGATGCGAATGCGGACGGCACCCCGCCCAACAACTGGCAGTCGGTGTTCGGCGGCCCGGCGTGGCGCTGGGATGCGCGGCGCGGGCAGTATTACATGCACAACTTCCTCGCCGAGCAGCCGCAGCTCAACTGCCATAACCCCGAGGTGCAGGACGCGCTGCTGGCGGTGGCGAAGTTCTGGCTGGACCGGGGCGTCGCGGGCTTCCGCATCGATGCGCTCAATCACTCGATGCACGACCCGATGCTGCGCAACAATCCGCCTGCGCCCGATGATGGAAAAGTGCGCACGCGGCCCTACGATTTCCAGCTGCAGGTCTACAACCAGTCGCACCCTGACATCCTCAAGTTCATCGAGCGGCTGCAGGCGCTGATCTCCTCCTATCCCGATACCTATTCGCTCGCCGAAGTCGGCGGCGCGCGGGCGAGCGAGGAGAAGCGCACCTTCACCCAAGGCCCCGCCCGCCTCGACAGCGCCTACGGCTTCGACCTGCTCTATGCCGACGCGCTGCGTCCTGCGCACATCGCCGAGGTGCTGAAGTTCTGGCCAGACGAGCCTGACGTCGGATGGCCGAGCTGGGCCTTCGAGAACCACGACGCCCCGCGCGCACTCTCCCGCTGGTGCGCGCCCGACCAGATCGACGCCTTCGCGCGGATGAAGATGCTCACGCTGCTCTCGATCCGGGGCAATCCGATCCTGTTCCAGGGCGAGGAACTCGGGCTGCTGCAGGACGAGATCCCGTTCGAAATGCTGCAAGACCCCGAGGCGATCGCCAACTGGCCGCTCACCCTCTCGCGCGATGGCGTGCGCACGCCGCTGCCGTGGATGGCGCAGAGCGAGCACGGCGGCTTTACCTCCTCCGCACCATGGCTGCCGCTGAGCGAACAGAACCTGTCGCGCGCGGTCGATCGGCAGGAGGCAGACCCGGCCTCGCTGCTCAACCTGACGCGCCATCTGCTGCAGCTTCGCGCCGCCGATCCGGCGCTGCGCCGGGGCTCCGGCGAAGTGCTGCTCGCCGACGAAACGCGCCTCGTACTGCGCCGCGAGCTTGGAGGGCACCGTGTTCTGGTGGTCGTCAACATGAGCGATGCGCCTGCAGCATGGCCTGCAGCAATTCCGACCGGCGGCCGCGTTCTCGCCGCCGTCAACAATGCCGAACCCGGTACGCTGCCCGCATGGGGCGGACTTTGGATCATCGAAGGAGAAACGGCATGAAGCCGCTCGCCCTGCTGGCTAGTGCCGGCATCGTCATCGCCGCACCTGCATTCGCGCAGGAAACCAAGCCGCAAGTCACCGCGCAGTCGCCCGACGGCTCGATCGTGCTGACGGTCACCACCGACAACGACAGCCGCCCGATGTGGTCGCTCACCCGCAAGGGCAAGCTGCTGATCGCGCCGAGCAAGCTGGGCTTCATCCTGACGGACGGCCTCAACATGACGCGCGGCTTCGCCATCGAGAGCAGCGCCACGGCAAAGGGCAACGATACCTGGGAACAGCCCTGGGGCGAGCGCCGCTTCGTCAAGGACAAGTACAATCAGGTCACCGTCCGCTTCAAGCAGGGCAAGACCTACGGCGAGCGGATGATGAACGTCACCTTCCGCCTCTTCGACAATGGCGTGGGCTTCCGTTACGAGATCCCCGAGCAGCCGGGTCTCAAGACGATGAAGATCGCCGACGAGACGACCGAGTTCGACATCGTCCCCAAGGGCACCGCATGGTGGATCCCCGGCGGCGAATGGAACCGTTACGAGCAGGTCTACCAGAAGACCCCGATCGACGCCGTCTCCACCGCGCACACGCCGATCACGATGAAGCTGGAGGACGGCACGCACCTGTCGTTCCACGAAGCGGCGCTGGTCGACTATGCGGGCTACTGGTTCAAGCGCGCGACCGGGCAGACCTTTCGCACGACCCTTTCGCCCTCCTCGCGCGGCCCGCGCGTCGTGCGCGACCTGCCCTTCGCGACGCCGTGGCGCACGGTGCGCATCGCGGATGACGCCGAAGGTCTGGTCGACAACGATCTGGAGCTGAACCTCAACGAGCCGAACAAGCTGGGCGACGTCAGCTGGGTGAAGCCGGGCCGCTACATCGGCATCTGGTGGGGCATGATCCGCAACGACTGGACCTGGGCGGAAGGCCCGAAGCACGGCGCCACCACCGAGCGAACCAAGCAGTACATCGACTATGCCGCGAAGCACAAGTTCCGCGGCGTGCTGGTCGAGGGCTGGAACAAGGGCTGGAACGGCGACTGGTTCGGCCACGGCGACGAGTTCAGCTTTACGCAGGCGACACCCGATTTCGACATCGACGCGGTGACGAAATACGCCGCGAAGAAGGGCGTCAAGCTGATCGGTCACCACGAGACCGGCGGCAACATCGCCAATTACGAAGCGAACATGGACGCCGGTTTCGCGCTCTACCAGAAGCTTGGCGTCGATACGGTGAAGACCGGCTACGTCGCCGACCACGGCGGCGTGATCGCGAACACCGACCACCCCGGCGCTCCGGTCGGCCCGGTGCGGATGGAGTGGCATGACGGACAGCGCATGGTCGAGCACCACCTCGCCGTCGTCGAGGATGCGGCGAAGCACCACATCGCCATCGACGCGCACGAACCGGTCAAGGACACCGGCCTTCGCCGTACCTATCCCAACTGGGTCTCGCGCGAAGGTGCGCGCGGCATGGAGTACAACGCCTGGGGCACGTTCGCGAACGGCCCGGATCATGAGCCCACGCTGGTCTATACCCGCATGCTGTCCGGCCCGATGGACTTCACGCCGGGCGTGCTGAGCCTCGAAGGCGCAAAGGGGCCGCTGGCCTCGACGCTGGCGAAGCAGCTGGGGCTGTACCTCGCGATCTATTCGCCGATCCAGATGGCGGCGGACTTCATCGAGCAGCTCGACAAGTACCCGCGCGAGATGAATTTTATCGAATCCGTCCCGACTGACTGGGCCGAAAGCCGCCTGATCGCGGGCGAAGTGGGCGACTATGCGATCTTCGCGCGCAAGGACCGCGCTTCGCCGCGCTGGTTCGTCGGCGGCGTGAACGATGCCACGGCCCGCACCGTGACGCTGAAGTTCGACTTCCTCGACGCGGGCAAGGTCTACAAGGCCAGCGTCTGGAAGGACGGCGAAGGCGCGACCTACGAGACCGAAGCGCGCCACAGGATCGCCTACGACACGCGCACCGTGAAGAAGGGCGATACGCTGGACGTGTGGCTGGCGCCGGGCGGCGGCACCGCGATCCGGCTGGAGCCGAAGTAAGCCGTTCGCGGTCCCGGATTTGATTCGGGACCGCAGGCTGTCCTGTGCGGCCGGGGGCTTCGACAAGCTCAGCCTGAGCGGGATTTTGAAGTTTACTCTACCTCCGCTCACCCTGAGCTTGTCGAAGGGTCAGGCTGAGCTGGTCGAAGCCCTCGGCGTCTTGCTCAACTGCAAAGCGACTTCGCGCTGCTCGTCCCCGGCGTGACGCCGGTGCCGGTGCTGGCGCCCAGATTGCGGTCGTCGCGAACGATGTAGGCCGCTTCCCGGCGGAAGTTCGGCTGGCCGACGAACCAGGTGCCGAACAGCGGCTGGTAGGTATAATTCACCTCGACATACATCACCGCGGACCCCGCCACGGCAGCGATCGTAGGATTGCCCATTCCCGCGATCGTCGATCCGGTCAGCCCCTTGCCTGCCGCGCCGTACTGCGAGCTGATCTTCAGGTTGCCCCGGCAGCGCTGCCAGTGGATGAACTGGCGCCCGGTCGCGGAATCGCGTTCGAGGCTCGACAGAATGATCCGCCCGTTCGCCTCGAAGTTGAAGTAGGACCCCTGCACCAGTGCACCGGACATCACGGAATCCACCATCGTCTCGGTGACGGTGGGCGTCACCGCACTGTTGTCGGTCTGGCCGAGGCGCGAGGCGTTGTCGGCCACCGAGGTGGCGATCTGGGCGATCTGCATGTTGATCATCGCCATCCACGCCAGTTCGGTCCCGTAGAATCCCATGGTGACGATGATCGGCAGGATCAGCGCGAACTCCATGAAGGAAACGCCGCGCTGATCCCGGCGCAACCGCTTCGCAAAGCGCGCGATCATGAGCATGTACCCGCGTCCGAGCCGTACTTCTCCTGAAGTGCGTAGGGCTGGTTCTTGCGCACCGTGCTGGCGGTCAACGTGCGCTGACTGGTCGAGCCCGGCATGAACGGCACGATGAACACCGGCGTATACGTCACCGTCGCGGTGTAGAGCACCACGTCGTTGCCGCCGCCGTTGTCGCTGGTGCCCACGTCCGCGTCCCACTGGCCGTTGCGGTTCTCGTCGGTGTAGGTTTCGCCGTTGTCGCACTTGCCGTTGGCGTTCTTGTCGTTCCATGCCTCGGCACGCTTGAGGTCGGCGAAGTCGTAGTAGCTGGACCGCTTGAACTTCACCTCGGCGCCCGGCGCTACGCGCTGGACCATCGCGGTGACGTAGGCATCGGCCTTGGTGGTATCGGCGATCTCCAGCCCGTCCCGGCGCGACGCCTCCTCGACCGCGCCGTGGAGAATCGCGGTGAGATAGGCCCGGTGCGCCATGTCGTAGATGCCGATGAGCAGCAGGAGCACCGGCGCGGCGACGGCGAACTCGATCACCGCCGAGCCGCGCTCGCTCGCCCGCAGGCGTCGGACCAGCGACACTGCCGTCACTGCACGACCCTCAGTTCGCCGACCTGCTTGGCGATCTCCTGGAACGCGGTGTTGAGATCGGCCGAACTGTTCGCGGTGAACGAACTGTCGTCGGACGCGCACGTCGTCAGGTCAGTGCTGAGCGTGGAGGTGAATGCCACGACCCAGACGCGGATGCCCTTGGCCTTGATCGCCTCGCACGTCGCGAGGAAGCGCTGGGTGTGGCGGGCGGTATCGTTGGTGGAGCCGTCGGTGGTGACGCGGCGGTCCCAGTATTCCATGCCCCACGCCTGCGCGATGTACTGGTTGGGCTCCATCTGGCCGTCGGTCATGAAGATGAGGTGGCGTGAGACCTTGCCGCCGTTGGTGGGCTCATCGCTGTTCAGCGTCGACCACATGCCCTGCTGCGACATCAGACGCCCGCCCCAGATCATGCCGATGTCGAGGTAGGTGCCGCCCACCGCCGTCAGCGAGTCCGCGTAGGAATTGAACGCGGTCTGCGTCATCGTCGAGAGGAGGCGCGCCTGAACGGGGCAATACGTGCCGGCATCGCCGCCGTAACTGGTGGTTGCGGTTGTGTAGGACCCGCCGCTGGTCCAGCGGCGATAAGACACCTCCGGCCAGAGCGGACGCCACTTGGTCTTGTCATCCGAAGTCGGCGCGGAATCGAGGTCGAGGTCCAGCGCGGCCTTGGGCACAATGCCGTTGGCCGAAGAATAGCTGAAGGTCGATTGCGCGACCGTATCGCGCTCCTGGATGCAGCCTCCCCAGTTCGATGACACGGCGGCGCCGTTATTGCCGGTGGGAGTGCTCACGGAATTGAACTTCTTGAAGCTGCTCGTGTCGTAAGTCACCGGATGGTAACGCATCTTGTAAGGACGTGTCAGCCAGCGCCAATAGACGTAGTAGGGTGAGCGGCGATCGTCACGAAGGCACGAATATTCCTTTTTTATTTGCGACTTCGACTGCCCCGAACCCTGTTCGGTGAATGCCGTATCCGCCGGTTTGGCGTTGTTGCAATCGTTCAGGGCGTTGTAGCTCGTCGCCGGGGTGACGGCATTCCAGCTGTCACCGGTATCACTATCCCCTGAATCGTCGGGTTCATACCAGCGCGACTGGTACGAATAGCTGTCGACGATGTAGTTGCTGCTGACCGCGGTCACCAGCTTGCCCACGTTCACGGTCGAGCTGAACGGCACGAAGCCGTAGCGCACGCGCGCGTTGCTGTTGGCGGTGGCGTTGTAGATCGTCGTGTAGAAGTTCTTCATCGCCGCCCGCAGCGCATCGATGCGCTTCTGCGAGGAGCCCGACAGCGTGTAATCCATCGAGCCCGTGGTATCGAGCACCATCATGATGTCGGAGTTGCCCACGCCCATCGAACTGGCGCAGGACACGCTGATATTGAAGGCGTCCTTGCCGAAGATGCGCATCAGCAGGGTATCGAGCACGGTCGTCGCCGTGCCGGTTATGGTCTGCCCGCCGTCGGTCGAAGTCGCGTCGAACGCGGTCAAGCGGGTGCCCTGCTGCGCGTCGCTGAAGTTGGTGTTGAAGTAGTCGGTCGCCACCTTCTTCGACGCGGCATCGAAGCCTGCCGTCGTCACCGTGCGCCGCCCCGCCAGCACTGCCGCGTCGCACGCCGACTGGATCTGCTCACGCACGAGGTAGTCGCGGCTGAGATCGACGGCCGATCCGACCACGATGGCCGCCACGAGCATTCCGATCGCCGCGATCGGCAGGATATTGCCCGCGCGGTCGCGCAGCACGTCGCGAACGACCTTGGCAGGAAAATGACATGCTTGACGCATCGTAAACCAGGCTCGCTCTTGGATTTGCCCCGATAATCTCCTGCGGATACCAGCAATGTCTTAAGGAAGTTTTCGCGTCGCGGCGGCGTCTGTCTTCGAGCATGAGCCCTCATGCGATCATGCGGTTGGACGCAGAAATAATTCGATCCACCGGGAACCACCGGATATTCCCGGACGTTCTGCGCCTCGATCCGAGGACTGCGCGCGATGGGGGAGCGGTCTGCCTACAACGGTGTGCACCCCCGCGAGACGAATGAATGGCGACCGCCCGCGGACTGGATTCGACCAAGTTTCTCTACATCCTGCTGCCCATCGTTATCGGCCTGACCTTCATCGCCGATACGTCGTTCCCGCTCGGCACCTCGATATGGGTGATCTACCTGCTGCCGACGGTGCTTTCCTACCTCGCGCCGCATCGCCTGGTGCCGCTGGCGGTGGCGGCCGCCGCGACCGTGCTTGTCGTTATCGGCTACCAGCTGGCCCCCGAAGGCGTTGCGAAGGAGATCGCGCTGATCAACCGCACGCTCGGCACGATCACCAACCTCACGCTGGCCGGCATCGGCGCCGCTTTCATCAGCTATCGCAACTCGGCCCGCGCCCTGCAGGGCCTGCGCGAAGGCGAGGCGAAACTGGCGCGCGAGACGGCGGGGAACCTTTCCCTCGACGATCTGTCGCATCGACTGGTCAGCTTCCTGGTCGAGCGTTTCGGTGCGACTGCGGGCATCGTCTACGTCAACGACGACGGCAACTTCCGGCGGATCGCCAGCTACGGCGTGCCCAAGGGCGCGGACGTGCCCGATCTTCTCGCCCCCGACGACGGCCTGCTCGCCGAAGTGATCCGCGACGGCCGCACCCGCACCATCGCCGGGGCTCCAGCCGGATACCTCTCGTTCGGCAGCGCACTGGGACGGTCGCCGCTCGACCGGCTGGTGCTGGGCGCCACCGCGATCGACGGCAAGGTCAACGCCGTGATCGAACTTGGCTTCCTCGACACGCCGGAGGCCTCGCCCGAGGATGCGCCGCGCTTCATCGAGACGATTTCCAGCGCCGTCGGCCTCTCGCTGCGCGCCGCCAAGTACCGTGCGCGCCTCGAACACCTGCTCTCCGAGACCCAGCAGCAGGCCGAGGAACTCGCCAACCAGAGCGAGGAACTGCGCGCCACCAACGACGAACTCGAAGCCCAGGCCAAGGCCCTGCAGAATTCCCAGACCGAACTCGAAGCCCAGCAGGCCGAGCTGGAGCGCTCCAACGCCCAGCTTGAGGAACAGGCGACCTCGCTCGAAGCCCAGCGCGACGAGCTGACCCGCGCCCAGACGATGCTGCGCGGCCAGGCCGAGGATCTGGAACAGGCGAGCCGCTACAAGAGCGAATTCCTCGCCAACATGAGCCATGAGCTGCGCACGCCGCTCAATTCGCTGCTGATCATGGCCCGCCTGCTGGCCGACAATCGCGGCGGCAACCTCTCGTCCGAGCAGGTCCGCTTCGCCGAGACGATCGAGACTTCGGGCAACGATCTGCTGGCGCTGATCAACGACGTGCTCGACATTTCCAAGATCGAGGCAGGCAAGCTGGAGCTGGAACCGCGCACCGTCCCGGTCGCGGCGATCCTCGCCAAGCTGCGCGATACGTTCGCCCCCGCCGCCGCCAAGCGCGGGCTCGAACTGCGCGTGCCCGAAGTCGCCGGAGAGATCGAGACCGACCCGCTGCGGCTGGAGCAGGTGCTCAAGAACTTCCTGTCGAACGCGCTCAAGTTCACCGAGCGCGGCCACGTCGCCATCGAGGTCGGCCGCGCCGCCGGCAGCGTCGCCTTCACCGTGCGCGACACCGGCACCGGCATCCCGACCGACAAGCAGAGCGCGATCTTCGAGGCGTTCCGGCAGGCCGACGGCGGCATCGCCCGCAAGTACGGCGGCACCGGCCTCGGCCTCTCGATCTCGCGCGAGTTGTCGCAGCTGCTCGGCGGCACGATCTCGCTGGAGAGCGAACCCGGCAAGGGCAGCGCCTTCACCATCACCCTGCCCGAGCACTTCGACGCCGAAGCCGCGCCCGAGCAGGTCCGCCGCCCCTCGCCCACGCCGCTTGCCACATCGCCGACGCCAGCGCCCAAATCAGCCACCGGCCCGGCCCGCCGCCTCGCCGCCATCGCCGACGACCGCGAGACGCTGAGCGGCGATTCGCGCGTGATCCTCATCGTCGAGGACGATCCGGCCTTCGCCCGCATCCTCGCCGACCTCGCGCACGAAGTCGGCTTCTCATGCCTGATCGCCGGGACCGCCGACGAAGGCGCCTTGCTCGCGCGCCAGTATCTGCCGCAAGCGGTGATCCTCGACATGCACCTGCCCGACCACACCGGCCTCTCGGTGCTCGACCGCATCAAGCGCGACGCGCGCACCCGCCATATCCCGGTCCATATCGTCTCGGCCGACCATGACGACCACGCAGCGCTCGCCAGCGGCGCTGTCGGCTATCTGTTCAAGCCGGTCACCCGCGACACCCTCGTCGACATGCTCGAGGGGCTGGAAGCCCGCATGGCACAGCGCCTGCGCCGCGTGCTGGTGGTCGAGGACGACGCCCAGCAGGCCAATGCGATCCACCACCTCCTCGCCTCGCGCGATGTCGAGACGGTGGAGGTCCACTCCGCCGCCGAATGCCTGAACAGCCTCGGCGCCGAGACGTTCGACTGCATGGTGCTCGACCTCAACCTGCCCGACATGTCGGGGCTGGACCTGCTCGAACGCCTCTCGCACGACGAGAGCGTCGGCTTCCCGCCGGTGATCGTCTACACCGGCCGCGACCTCTCGCCCGAGGAGGAGATGCGGCTGCGACGCTATTCCAAGTCGATCATCGTCAAGGGCGCCAAGAGCCCCGAGCGCCTGCTCGACGAAGTGACGCTGTTCCTCCACCAGGTCGTCTCCGAACTGCCGCAGGAAAAGCAGCAACTTCTCGCCCGCTCGCTGGGCCGCGATCAGGCGCTGGAAGGCCGCCAGATCCTCGTGGTCGAGGACGACATCCGCAACGTCTACGCCCTCACTTCGGTACTGGAGCCGCACGGCGTCGGGGTGCGGATCGCCCGCAACGGCATCGAGGCGCTGAACGAACTGGCCCGCAGCGCCGACAGCGACGGCGCGCCGGTCGATCTCGTGCTGATGGACGTGATGATGCCGGAAATGGACGGCCTCACCTGCATGAAGGAGATCCGCAAGGACCCGCAGTGGTCGCGCCTGCCGATCATCGCGCTTACCGCCAAGGCCATGGAGCGCGACCACCGCGAATGCATCGATGCGGGCGCCAACGACTACCTCTCCAAGCCGCTCGACATCGATAAGCTGCTCAGCCTCGTGCGCGTGTGGATGCCGCGATGATCGGACGAGAGATATGATGGTCATCCGCTCCGGCGACAGCCTGAACGACATCGAGCTGGACCTCATCGTCGAGGCCATCTGGCGGCGCTACCAGTACGATTTCCGCGATTATTCGCGCGCCTCGCTGCTGCGCCGCCTCGAACGCGCGCAGGCGCATTTCGGCGTGGCGCACCTCTCCGGCCTGCTCGACGTGATCCTCCACGATCCCGCCAGCCTGCCGGTGCTGATCGGCTTCCTGACCATCCAGGTCAGCGACATGTTCCGCGATCCCGAATACTTCCGCGCGATCCGCGAACAGGTCATCCCCCACCTCGCCACCTGGCCCAGCATCAAGGTGTGGATCGCGGGCTGCGCCAACGGGGAGGAGTTCTACTCGCTCGCCATCCTGTTCCGCGAGGCGGGGCTGGAGGATCGCACGATGTTCTACTGCACCGACATCAGCCGCCCCGCGCTGGCCAAGGCCGAGGCGGGCATCTTCGATATCGAGCGCATCGCCGGCTTCTCGCGCAATTACCATGAAGCGGGCGGCAAGGGTTCGCTGTCGGACTACTATACCGCCAACTACGACGTCGCCCGCTTCGACCCGACGCTGCGCCGCCGCGCCGTCTTCGCCGACCACAATCTCGCCAGCGACGCGGTGTTCTCCGAGGTGCAGCTGGTGTCCAGCCGCAACGTGCTGATCTACTTCGACCGCACCCTGCAGGACCGCGCGCTGGGCCTCTTCGCGCAGTCGCTGCCGCCCGGCGGGTTCCTCGGCCTCGGCTCCAAGGAGACGGTCGCCTTCTCGGCCGAGACCGAATGCTTCGCCGACTTCGCGCCCGGCGAGAAGATCTGGCGCCGCACCACGCACGACGTACAGGAGGCCGCCTTTGCCGAATGAGCCCCTGCGCATCCTCGCGGTGGACGACATCCGCGAGAACCTGATCGCGCTCGAAGCCGCGCTGGACCAGCCCGGCGTAGAACTCGTCACCGCGTCGTCCGGCTTCGAGGCGCTCGAACTGCTGCTCAAGCAGGACTTCGCGCTGGCCCTGCTCGACGTGCAGATGCCCGAGATGGACGGCTTCGAACTGGCCGAACTGATGCGCGGGACCGAGCGCACGCGCGGCGTGCCGATCATCTTCCTCACCGCCGTCGCCACGGACGAGCGGCGCAAGTTCCGCGGTTTCGAGACCGGCGCGGTCGACTATCTGCTCAAGCCCATCGATATCACGGTGCTCAATTCCAAGGTCGCCGTCTTCGTCGAGCTGGCCCGCCAGCGCCGCGAGATCGCGTTCCAGCGCGACGAACTCGGCGCCGCGCTGGGCCGTCTGCGCGCGCATGGCGACAACTCGCCGATGGCGGTGCTGGAGATCGACTCCAGCCTGCGCATCGTCGGCTGGTACAAGGGCGCCGAACGCACGATGGGCTACACCGCCGCCGACATGCTCGGCGTGCCCCTTTCGGAAGCGCCGTTCCTGCCGCCGAACGGCGGGCGCGAAGCGTTCCTGAAGGGCATGGGTGAACTGCTCGAAGGCGGCGACCGCCGCGCCGTGCAGAAGCATCGCTACCGCCGCGCCGACGGGTCCTTGCGCGAGGGCGAATGGTACTGTTCCTCGCTCGCGGGGACGGGGCCGACAAAGACAGGGGTCGTCAATACCGGGGGCATAAGTAATGGCGCGCGCCCCGGCAGCGTGATGATCGAGATGCTGGACATTACCGAGCGTCGCCGCGCCGAGGATACCCAGCGCCTGCTCATCGGCGAACTCAACCATCGGGTGAAGAACACGCTGGCGACGGTGCAGGCGATCGCCTCGCAGGGATTCCGCCACGCCCGCTCGCACCGGGACTTCCAGGATGCCTTCACCGGCCGCCTTCAGGCCCTGTCGCGCGCCCATTCGATGCTCAGCGCGACCACGTGGGAGAGCGCGAGCCTCACCCGGCTGATCGCCGACCATGTCGCCATCGGCGCGCTCAGCGAGGATCGCCTGCATCTGGATGGCCCCGACATTGATCTGCCGCCCGAACTGGCGCTGCGCTTCTCGCTGGTCTTCCACGAACTCGCCACCAACGCGCACAAGTACGGCGCATTCTCCAACGCGATCGGCACCGTGCGCCTGCTCTGGACCATCGAGCAGAACGTCCTGGCGATGGAATGGAGCGAGCATGGCGGCCCGCCCGTCTCCCCACCGGAGCGGCGCGGTTTCGGCTCTACCCTGATCGAGCACAGCATGGCCGCCGACGGCGCGCGCATCGTTTCCGACTTTGCGCCCGAAGGCGTGCGCTGGTCGATGGTGCTCCCGCTGGTGGCCGGTGCAGGCGTGGCGAAGACAGAACCTGAACCCGCTGCAGCGGCTCCGCCGGTTTCGGTGCCAGAACCGGAACCGACACCGTCCCCCATGCCGCCGATGCGCATCCTCGTGGTCGAGGACGAACCACTGGTCGCCATGGAACTGATGATGGAGATCGAGGAAGGCGGCTGCGTCGGCATCGGGCCGGCGACGTCATGCGATCAGGCTCTGGCGATGATCCGCGATACCGCGCCGGACATCGCACTCCTCGACGGCAATCTCAACGGTGAGAAAATCGACCGCGTGGCCGACGCCCTCGCCGCGCGCGAGACGCCCTTCGCCTTCGTCAGCGGCTACGACCGCGAGCATCTGCCGCAAGGCCACACCGACCGCCCGATGCTCAACAAGCCGTTCGTCGTCTCGGATGTACGGGCTATGCTGCTGCGCCTCGCCGAAACTGTGGTCGAGAGCGCGAAGGCTCCCGTCGCCGAGTGACGCAGGCGCGCGAGGACGCTATCGCAGACGGCATGTCGCATGTCCCATCTGTCCTGTTCGTCTGCCTTGGCAACATCTGCCGCTCGCCCCTCGCCGAAGCGG
Source organism: Novosphingobium sp. FG90 (assembly GCF_057808725.1). Classification (NCBI taxonomy): domain Bacteria; kingdom Pseudomonadati; phylum Pseudomonadota; class Alphaproteobacteria; order Sphingomonadales; family Sphingomonadaceae; genus Novosphingobium; species Novosphingobium sp. FG90. Next base: position 38,603 of record NZ_JBMDIO010000009.1, on the reverse strand, counting down.
CACTGCGCCACGAGGCGGCACGTGCCGGGCTTGAACTCATCGTCGATTCGGCCGGGACCGGATCGTGGCACGTCGGCAAGGAGCCGGATCCGCGCTCCTGCGCCCAGGCCGCAAGCGAGGGAATCGACATCCGCTCCTACCGCGCGCGGCAGGTCAAGCCGCAGGACTTCCACCGCTTCGACCGCATCGTGGCGCTGGACGCCTCCAACCTCGCCGACCTGCGCCGCATCGCCCCTTCCGACGGCACCGCGCACCTCTCTCTGTTGCTAGACCTCGTGCCCGGACTCGAAGGGCAGGACGTGGCCGATCCCTATTACGGCGGTCCGGAAGGGTTCGAGGCGACGTGGCAGCAAGTCAGCGAAGCAGCCCGGCAACTGGTCGCTCGATTGAAGGCTGGCTGAAGTTCCTCTCCGGCACGGGGAAAAAGCGTACCGGCTACCCCAGCCCCCGCATCCAGTACTGCATCGGCTTCGGACGATCCTCCGCATCCCGGTGGTCCTTCCACGCCAGTTCGGTGACCATACCCTCCACCGGCGCATAGCCCCGCTTGCGCCAGAATCCGTCGAGCGGCACATAATCGGCAGGCCGGTCCGGATGATCGGCAGGTCGCACCACTGCGGCAAACGTCGCAGCTCTCGCCCCGCACCGCCGTGCCTGCGCCTCGCGGTGGTCGAAGAAGGCATGGCCGATCCCCCGCCCCCGATACGCGGGCAGCAGCACGGATTCGCCGAAGTAGAACAGCTCCGCCACGTCCAGTCCGCGCGCCTCGAAGGGCGATTGGAACTCCGCCTTCTGCGCGGCCATGGGCGAGGCCGTCGCCACGCCGACGATACGCCCTGCGTCGCGCGCCACCACCAGCGTGGCTTCGGGCGCGGCGGCAAATTCGCGCAAGTAGCCTTCCTCGTAGCCCGCCTCTCCATCGTAGAGGTACGGCCACTCGGCGAAGACCGCCATCCGCAGCCGGGCGAGATCGCTCACCGCGCCCGGCACCTGCGCCCCGGTCAGCACTTCGACAGTCACGTTCATCCGCCCGATCCCTCGCCTGTCGCCCTGCCGGTCATCTCGCCCTTCCCCGGTCTGGAAGCCCCCGCCGCGCGGGCAGTTTGCTTTTACACCGGCTTTCATTATATGCGCGCTCGAATGCCCCTTCCCCAAAGTGGATTTTCCCGAAGGGCCGGGGCTCGCTCTTTCGCACGTTTTCCAAGGACCAAGCGCATGTCCCGTCGCCGCCAGATCTACGAAGGCAAGGCCAAGATCCTCTACGAAGGCCCCGAGCCGGGCACGCTGATCCAGTACTTCAAGGACGATGCGACCGCCTTCAATGCCCAGAAGAAGGGCACCATCCAGGGCAAGGGCGTCATCAACAACCGCATCAGCGAGTATGTTTTCACGCGCCTGAACCACATCGGCGTGCCCAACCACTTCATCCGCCGCCTCAACATGCGCGAGCAGCTGGTTCGCCAGGTCGAGATCATCCCGATCGAGGTCGTGGTGCGCAACGTGGCCGCCGGTTCGATCTCCAAGCGCCTCGGCATCCCCGAGGGCGAGATGCTGCCGCACACGCTGATCGAATACTACTACAAGGACGACGCGCTGGGTGACCCGCTGGTCGCCGAAGAGCACATCGCCTGCTTCGGCTGGGCCAACCATGACGAGATGCAGGACATCGCCGCCATGGCGATCCGCGTGAACGACTTCATGGCGGGCATGTTCGCCGCGATCAACATCCGCCTCGTCGACTTCAAGCTCGAATTCGGCCGCATCTGGGACGGCGACTACAGCCGCGTGATCCTGGCCGACGAGATCAGCCCCGACGGCTGCCGCCTGTGGGACATGACCACCGGCGAGAAGCTCGACAAGGACCGCTTCCGCCGCGACCTCGGCGGCGAGGAAGAGGCGTACCAGGAAGTCGCCCGCCGCCTCGGCCTGCTGCAGGACGACACCGGCCCCAGCGAAGTGCTCGATCTGTCGAAGCATCGCAAGCTGCGCGGCAAGTAAGCCTCGCAAGCTACTGAATCGAAAAGGCGGCGTTCCGATCGGAGCGCCGCCTTTTTCTATTCTGCAATCCTCCCTGTCGCGCAGCGATGGGGAGGTGGCAGTCGCGCCAGCGACTGACGGAGGGGGCCTTCCAACCCCCTCCACCACCGCCTGCGGCGGCGGTCCTCCTCCCCATCGCTTCGCGACAGGGAGGAACGTGCTTGCCTTCCTTCCCTTGCCTTGGCACTCCTCAAGGCGATGAGAGTTTCCCTGATCGCGCTCCTTTTCGCCTTGGCGCCCATGCCACTGGTCGCCAAGGACAAACCCGCCCCCAGCCCCGCCCCCAGCCCCGCCCAAGACACCGTATGGGCCTTCGACCGCAGCGACATCCCGGTCGATCCCGATTTCCGCTTCGGCCGCCTGCGCAACGGCATGCGCTACATCGTCCGCCACAACGCGACGCCTGCCGGAACCGCGATCGTGCGCATGGACGTTGACGCCGGATCGCTCGACGAATCGCCATCCGAGCAGGGCTTCGCGCATTTCCTCGAACACATGGCCTTCAACGGCTCGCAGCGCGTGCCCGAAGGCCAGATGGTGCCGCTGCTGGAGCGCGAGGGACTGGCCTTCGGAGCCGACACCAATGCTTCGACCAGCTTCGACCGCACGCTCTACAAGCTCGACCTGCCCCGCAATGACCCGGCGCTGATCGACACCGCGCTGATGCTGATGCGCGAAACCGCGAGCAACCTCACGATCTCGCAGGAGGCCGTGAATCGCGAGCGCGGCGTCGTCCTGGCGGAAATGCGCGACCGCAATTCCTGGGCCTTGCGCAACGCCATCGACACGACGCGGTTCTTCTACCCCAGGTCGCTCTATGCGCAGCGTTTTCCCATCGGCACCGTCGAGACGCTGAACGCCGCCGACGCCGCGTCCCTGCGCGCCTTCTACGAGCGCGAATACGTCCCCTCCCATGTCACCCTGGTAGTGGTCGGCGACTTCGACGTGGACGCGGTCGAGGCCGCCATCGTGCGCCATTTCAACGACTGGACGGCTAGACCCGCGCAGCCACAGCCTTCTCCCGGCCCGATCAAGGCGAAGGACAAGGCCCGGAGCACCGTCTACCTCGACCCGGCGCTGTCCGAGCGTGTCACCGTGCAGCGAAACGGCGCCTATCAGGACGAGCCCGACTCGATCGCCGAGCGCCGCGAGACGCTGCTGCGCTCGATCGGCTACGACATCGTCAACCGCCGCCTCCAGCGTCTCGCACGCAGTGCCGCGCCGCCATTCCGGGGTGCCGGGTTCGGCACCGGCGACGTGTTCAAGGCGGCACGTTCCACCCGCATCATCATCGATAGCGTGGACGGCAAGTGGCGTGAGGGGCTGCAGGCTGCCGGGATAGAATACCGCCGCGCCCTCGCCTTCGGGTTCTCGGGCGCCGAGGTCGCCGAGCAGGTGGCGCAAGTCCGGACCGGCATCGTCAATGCCGCCGGGGCCGCTTCCACCCGCAGCAACACGGTGCTGACCGCGCTGGCGCTCTCGCTCGTCGATGACGAGATGGTGCCGTCCACGCCGCAGTCGGGGCTGGAACGCTTCGAGCGCTTCGCCCCGCTGATCACCCCCGACGCCGTACTGGCCGCCCTCAAGCGCGAGGCGCTGGCACTTGATGCACCGCTCATCCGCTTCCAGGGCCGCAAGGCGCCGGAAGGCGGCGATGCGGCGCTGCGCGATGCCTGGCGCGACGTCATGCGCGCGAAAATCGAGCAGGAAACGGGCGGCGACACCGCGCAGTTCGCCTACACCGACTTCGGCCCGGCCGGGCAGGTCGTCTCGGACACCCGGCGCGAAGACCTCGGCATCCGGGAGGTGCGCTTCGCCAACGGCGTCATGCTCAACTTGCTCAAGACTGATCTGGAGAAGGATCGCGTGCGCGTCAGCCTTTCCATCGACGGCGGCGACCGGCTGAACACGCGCGAGAACCCGCACGCGACCCAGCTGGTGCCCAACCTCGACGACGGCGGCCTCGGCAGGCACAGCCGCGATGCGCTCGACACGATTCTCGCCGGGCGCAGCGTCGGCCTGGGCCTGTCGAGCGGCGCGGCGAGCTTCGATTCGCGGGTAACGACAACGCCGCGAGACCTGGAAATCCAGTTGCAGCTGCTCGCCGCGCTGGTCACCGATCCCGGCTACCGGCCCGAGGGCGAAGTGCGCTACCGGCAGGCGATCAACAACTACTTCGCGCAGCTCGACGCGACCCCGGCCTCGGCGCTGGCGGCTCGGCTTGGCGGGATCCTGAGCGACGACGACCCGCGGTTCAGCCTCGGCAACGTAGAGGACTATCGCCATCTTTCCTACGCCCGGCTCAAGGGTGACGTCAGCGACCGGCTGGCGCGGGGCGCGATCGAGATCGGGCTGGTGGGCGACATCGACGAGGACGCCGCAATCGCTCTGGTCGCACGCACCTTCGGCGCCCTTCCCGCGCGCGAGACGGTCTTCCATGGCGAGAGCGGCCAGCCCCCGCGCCTCTTCACCGGCGATCGTTCGGCCCGGGTGGTCCGCCACACCGGCCCCGCCGACCAGGCCCTCTTGAGGATCACATGGCCCACGCGCGACGATGCCGATCCGGTCGAAACGCTCGAACTCGAACTGCTCGAGCGGGTCATGCGCGTGGAACTGACCGACCAGCTGCGCGAGGCACTCGGCAAGGCCTACTCGCCCTCGGCATCGAGCCAGCTTTCGCATGAGTGGACCGGCTACGGCACGTTCTCGGTCAACGCCTCTGTGGACGTCGCCGAAGTGCCCGCTACGCGCGCGGCGATCCGGCAGGTCGTCGACGAACTGCGCGCCGCCCCGATCAGCGCCGACATCCTGCTGCGCGCCCGTCAACCGATGGTCGAAGGGCTAGCCAACGCGCTCAAGAGCAATGCCGGGTGGATGCAGCTGGTGGACCATGCGCAGACCCAGCCCGACCGGATCGAGCGTTTCCAGAAGGCCCGCGAGCGGCTGCTGGCGCTCACCCCTGCGGACGTGCAGGCCATGGCGCAGCGCTACCTCACGCCCGAGGCTGGGCTGGAGGTGCTGGCATTGCCGAAGGATGTGGCGGAGCCGAAGTAACTCGTCGCCCCCCGCTATGGGCCGGGGCTTCGACAAGCTCAGTCTGAGCGGGTTTGAGAGCGGATCTTTAAATCCCGCTCAGGCTGAGCTTGTCGAAGCCCCCGCAATGCAAACTGTCCTCAGTCCCGGATTTCATTACCGCGCGTGATTGGCCCGCGTCGGCTTACCGGTCCGCTCCGCCCAGTCGACGATGAGATCGTCGTACAGGTTCTGATCGATCAGGTCGTACTTCTCCGGAAAATTCCGGAACGCATCCATCGCGCTGGCGACCGAACCGGTCTCCATCAGCTCGCGCGCCATCTTCAGGTGGTTCACCGCCGCCGAGACCCAGCCCCACCCGGTCGAGAGCGTGAACCGCGTATCGGGCAGATTGAACCCGAGCGTGCAGACCGGGATCGGCATATGCGGGATGACTTCGGCCTGCTGCTCAGGAGGAGCGCTGGCGAAGACGATCGCGTCGGCCCCCGCCTCGGCATAGGCCTGCCCTCGCCGGATCGCCTCTTCCACCGAGCCCGAACCGCCGCCACCGTTGACGCTGGTGTAGAGTTCATCGCAGCGCGCGATGATGACCAGTCCCGAGTCGCCCCGCGCCTTCACGCCCGCCTCGATGCGGCACTGCATCTCCTCGATCGAGCAGAGCCCGTTGACGTGCTTGGAATGCTTGGGATTCACCTCGTCCTCGACGTGATACCCGGCGATCCCCGCCGCGACGTACATCTTCGTGAAGCGGTATACATCGGCCACCGTCTCGCCCAGCGTATCGGCGTCGGCGATCAGCGGAATATCCATGGCCTGCGCGATGCGGCCTGCCTGGTCGATCTGCTCGATCTGGCTGAAGATGCCGTTGTCGGGCACCGCATAGTGAAACGCCGAGCAGGCATGACCGCCCAGATACGCCGCCTTGAACCCGACCTGCTGGACGATCCGCCCGGTGAGCGCGCTGTAGGCCTCGGCGGCGACGAAATGCTCGCCGTTCTCGATCAACGCGCGCAGCTTTTCACCCGGTGTCGGCATCGTCGGCTCTCCCTCTCTCGAACGGAGGGCTCGCACGAAGCCGCTGGGCGGGCAAGCGGGTCAGGCGGGTATCGGCCCCGCGTTGTTGCCGATCCGCTCGAGCGCGGGGACGAGTTGGTCGAAATGGTCGATCACCACCGACGCGCCGAGTTCACCGGGCGGCAGGTCGTTGAAGCCGAAACTGACGGCGATGCAGGGCAGCCCCGCAGCCGCAGCCGCGCGCGTGTCATACGTGGTGTCACCGACATAAGCCGCACGCCCTTCACCGCCCCGCTCCAGCATCAGTTGCAGCAGGTCGGGGCGCGGCTTGGCCCGGCCGGGGCCGAGGGTGTCGCCGCCGATCACCGTGTAGAACCGCTCCGACAGCCCGAGTTCGCCGAAGATCTTCTTCGCGAACCGCTCCAGCTTGTTGGTGACGACGGCGATCTTCACGCCGCGCGCTGCCAGTTCGTCCAGCATCGCCGCGCCGCCGGGGAACAGGCAGGTCTCCACCGCGATGTTGGCCTCGTAGAAGGCGAGCAGCGCATCGTGCAGTTCCTCGAAGCGCACGTCGTCCACCGCGCCGCCCGTCGCCACGAGCGCATTGGCTAGCATCTTGCGCGCGCCGCCGCCCACGAACCCGCGCACTTCCTCGCGCGGGACGGCGCGGCGGCCCTCCAGCGAGAGCGCGTGATTCACCGCGTGGCCAAGGTCGCCGAGGCTGTCGAGGAGGGTTCCGTCGAGGTCGAAACCGACGATCTGAAAAGGAAAGCTGGTCATTGCACCAAGCAGTGCAGGCTCGGGATGGAAACCGCAACAATTTGCTGGCAGGAGAGCACCCATGACTTTGGCCAGTAACCCCCTCGCAATCGTCGTCCTCGCCGCCGGCAAGGGCACCCGCATGAAGAGCGACCTGCACAAGGTGCTCCATCCGATCGCCGGTCGACCGATGCTGGAGCATCTGCTGGCGAGCGCCGCGCAGCTCGAACCGCAGCGGCAGGTCGTGGTCGCCGGGCATGGGCGCGAGCAGCTGGAAAAGGCGCTGGGAAGCCGCGCGACGATCGCGGTGCAGGAACCGCAGCTCGGCACCGGCCACGCCGTCCAGCAGGCCGAGGGCGCACTGGCGGGCTTCGACGGCGACGTGCTGATCCTCTACGGCGACGTGCCTTTCGTGCGCGAAGAGACGATGCGCGCGATGATCGCCCGCCTCCATGCCGAGGATGCCCCGGCGGTGGTCGTGCTCGGCTTCCAGCCCGAAGACCCGCTGCAGTACGGCCGCGTGCTCGCCCATGACGACGGGCGCATCGCGATGATGGTCGAATACAAGGACGCCACCGAGGAACAGCGCGCCTGCCGCTTGTGCAACTCGGGCCTGATGGCGGTTAAGTCGGCCGACCTGTTCGACCTGCTCGCCAAAGTCGGCAACGAGAACGCGCAGGGCGAATACTACCTCGTCGACATCGTCAATATCGCCACGCTCGAAGGGCGCGCCTGCGCGGTGATCGTCACTGACGACCCGGACGAAGTCGGCGGCATCAACAGCCGCGGCGAACTCGCCGAGGCGGAAGGGCGCTGGCAGAAGAAGCGCCGGGTTGAGGCCATGGCCGACGGCGTGACCCTGATCGCGCCGGAAACCGTGTTCTTCGCATGGGACACGAAGCTCGGCCGCGACGTCACCGTCGAGCCCAACGTGGTGTTCGGCCCCGGTGTGACCGTCGCCGACAACGTCGTCATCCACGCCTTCTCGCACCTCGAGGGCGCAACGCTGGAAAGCGGCGTCGCCATCGGACCTTACGCTCGCCTGCGGCCCGGCGCGGTGCTCAAGGCCGGGTCCAAGATCGGCAACTTCGTCGAGATGAAGAACGCCGTGCTGGGCGAAGGCGCCAAGGCCAACCACCTCACCTACCTCGGCGACGCGGTGGTCGGTGCGGGCGCCAACATCGGCGCGGGCACGATCACCTGCAACTACGACGGCTACTTCAAGCACAAGACCGTGATCGGCGAGCGCGCCTTCATCGGCTCCAACAGCGCGCTGGTGGCGCCTGTGAAGATCGGCGCCGATGCGATCGTGGCGGCGGGCAGCGCGGTCACCCGCGACGTGGCGGACGGCGAACTGCGCCTCGTTCGCGGGGAACAACTGGTCAAGCCCGGCTGGGCCGACCGTTTCCATGATGCGATGAAGAAGAAAAAGGCCGAGTTGAAGGGCTGAGCTGACGTCAAAGGACAGCGCCCGTCATCCCAGCGAAGGCTGGGACCGCTGGCCGCGTAGAGCCCAACCCTCGGCTGGAAAGTGCTAACGCAACGTAGCGCCTAAAGATTTGCCAGCGGTCCCAGCTTTCGCTGGGATGACGGGCTTTATCTTCAAATGCCTTGCTATCTTACGATCCAATCACCTTCCTGCGCGCGATATTGCTCAACTCCACTTTGGCAATCTCGCTCTTGGGGTCATACTGCAGCGACTGGTCGTAGAACTTCTCCGCCTCGTCATACTGCCCCATCGCCGCCTTGGTGAAGCCCATCCCCCGCAGCGCGCGCGCCGCGATCCGGGCGTCCTTACCGGTAGTGGACTTGTCGACCACGCCCCACGCCTTGGCGAACAGATCGTAGCTTCCCTGCCAGTCACGGCGCGACTTGAAGAGTTCGGCGTACTCGTTGGCGAAATGGGCGTTGCCCGGCGCCATCTGCGAGGCCTGCCGCAATTCAGCCTCGGCAAGGTCTCCGCGACCGAGATCGATGAGCGCGAAGCCCTTGCCGAAATGCGCCTCGCACAGCGCGGGATCGACATCGACGCTGCCGGCGGCGCCCGCCCCGCCATCACGGCAGAGGCGTGGGCGCAAATCGCCGGAAAGCCGCTGGTCGGCATCGGCGATTACCTTGTCGAACAGCTTGACCGCCTGCGCCTGCTTGCCCTGGCGGATCAGATCGTAGCCCTGCTGAACATGGGCGGCGGCGTCGAAGCGGGTATCCGTCACCCGCGCGGCGGGTGCGAAATTGGCCGCCACAAGGTGCGGCTGTTGCTGCGCAGATTCGGCATGAGCCGTTCCCGCAATGAAAAGCGAAACAAGAACGGAAGACGCAATTCGAGCGTTCATCGGTGTTTTCCTCTCCCCAAAACACCGATACCGCGCCGGTCTGTGCCGAGCCCTTCTACGTGGGCCAATCGTCAGACAGTGTTCGTTGAACTGCTAAGAATATCCGACCGGCGCGGTTTGACAAGTCATCTTGCCGAAACCAAACCCTCGTCTCATCGCACATGGCCCGCTGGTGGGCCGACGACGGAGATTTTCGATGGCAAACAGCCCCTGGAGCCATACGCGCAGTTCATCGCTTTCCGACGACGTCGATTTCGAGATCAAGGGCCAGGAACTCCAGTTCGTCGAGATCGAACTCGATCCCGGCGAAAGCGCGGTGGCCGAGGCCGGAGCGATGGTCTGGAAGGACGCCTCCATCGACATGACCACCGTGTTCGGCGACGGCTCGGCGGATCAGGGCGGCGGCTTCATGGGCAAGCTGCTGGGCGCAGGCAAGCGCCTCGTGACGGGCGAAAGCCTGTTCACCACCGTCTTCACCCATCGCGGCTCGGGCAAGGCGCGCGTGTCCTTCGCCGCACCCATCCCCGGCGCGATCCTGCCGATCAAGCTGGACGAAGTCGGCGGACGGCTGATCTGCCAGAAGGACGCCTTCCTGTGCGCCGCGCGCGGCGTGTCGATCGGCATCCACTTCCAGCAGCGCATCATGACCGGCCTGTTCGGCGGCGAAGGCTTCATTATGCAGAAGCTGGAAGGCGACGGCTGGGTCTTCGTCCAGATGGGCGGCACCGTGATCGAGCGCGAGCTTCGCCCCGGCGAAGAACTCCACGTCGATACCGGCTGCGTCGCCGCACTCCAGCCCAGCGTGGAGTTCGACGTGGTGCGAGCAGGTTCCGTCAAGTCCATGATTTTCGGCGGAGAAGGCGTGTTCTTCGCCCGCCTGCGCGGCCCCGGCAAAGTCTGGATCCAGTCGCTACCGTTCTCGCGGCTCGCCGGGCGGATGCTGGCGGCCGCTGGATCGACAGGCGGCCAGAGCCGCGGCGAGGGATCGCTGCTTGGCTCATTCGGCAATCTCATCGACGGCGATTGATGACGCGAATGTAATGTTCAGGACAGCGCCCGGTCATCGCCGATCTGGCACTGTCCTGCCATGGCTCACGATACATCCGCCTTGCTGATGATATCACGATATGATATCGCGATATCATGACGCGCATTCTCGCAGACCTCCCCGACGAGGACATCCGCTGGCTCGACGCCCGCGCGGCCGAACTCGGCAAGTCGCGCGCTTCAGTCCTGCGCGAGGCTGTGGCCACCTACAAGGCGCAGAGCGAGCCGGTCAGCGGCCACGACTGGATCCGGCGCGGCGCCGGCATCTGGAAAGATCGCACCGACATCGGCGACTCGGTCGAATGGCAGCGCCGCGAACGGGCCTCGACGGCCCGTCCGTGGGACTACGACTACGAGGAAGTACGTGCAGAATTTCCGGATCTCTTCGACGAGGACCATGATCGCGAGCATGAATACTATCGCAAGATGATGGGTTCCGACGCTTTTGCCCCGCGCAGGCCGAAGACCCCATGAGTTCCTTCGCGTTCGACGCCAATATCGTGATCGATGCGCTGATCGGCCGGGAAGCCGCGCTGGTCGAACTGGAGCGCGCCGCCGCAGCGGGCGGTCAGGTCTGGATCAGCCGGATGGCATGGCTGGAAGTGCTGTCCAAAGGCGAAGGCCGCGAACTGCGCAAGGCGCGAGAGTATCTCTCGCACTTCGCGATCGACGAAATCGACGCGGAGATCGCCGATCGCGCAGCATCCCTGCGCCGGGAGCGGGCGCGCCTGCGCTCACCCGACGCCATCATCCTCGCCAGCGCCATCGTGCGCGGGCGCATTCTGGTTACACGAAATACCAAGGATTTCCCGGCAAGCATGCCGGGCATCCGCGTCCCCTACTCTCTCTAGATCTAAGGCTTTCTCCTCATGTGTGGCATCATCGGCATCGTCGGCAAGGAAGACGTGGCGGACCGGCTGGTCGACGGCCTGCGCCGGATGGAATATCGCGGTTACGACAGCGCGGGCGTCTGCACGCTGCATGGCGGCCAGCTCGTGCGCCGCCGCGCCGAGGGCAAGCTGATGAACCTCGTCAAGGAACTGGCGCGCGATCCGGCGCCGAGCCTGACCGGCATCGCCCATACCCGCTGGGCCACCCACGGTGCGCCGACCGCCGCCAATGCCCACCCGCACGCGACGGCCGAGCTGGCGCTCGTCCACAACGGCATCATCGAGAACTTCAAGCCGCTGCGCGAGGCACTGGAATCGCGCGGCCGCACCTTCGAGAGCCAGACCGACACCGAAGTCGTCGCGCATCTGGTGTCCGAGCAGGTCGAGGCAGGCGCGTCCCCGCAAGACGCCGTCAAGGCGGTGCTGCCCCAGCTGCGCGGCGCCTTCGCCCTCGCCATCGCCTTCCGCCGCTTCCCCGATATGCTGATCGGCGCCCGCCTCGGCTCGCCGCTGGTCGTCGGCTACGGGGACGGCGAGACCTACCTCGGCTCCGACGCGCTGGCCCTCGCCCCGCTAACCCAGAAGATCACGTATCTGGAGGAAGGTGACTGGGTCGTCATCACTCGCGAGGGCGCGACGATCTACGACGCCGACAACAACCGGGTGGAGCGCGAAGTCGTCACCTCCGGCGCATCGGCCGTGGCGATCGAGAAGGGCAATTTCCGCCACTTCATGCAGAAGGAAATCTTCGAGCAGCCCACCGTCGTCGCCCAGACCCTGCGCAGCTATCTGCGCCAGGTCGACCAGTCGGTGGCGCTGCCGCAGATCGATTTCGACCTCGGTTCGGTCAAGCGCATCACCATCGTCGCCTGCGGCACCAGCTTCTACGCGGGCATGGTCGCGAAGTACTGGATCGAGACTTTCGCCCGAGTGCCCGTCGATATCGATGTGGCCAGCGAGTTCCGTTACCGCGACCCGGTTCTGGAAGACGGCGGCCTCGCCCTGTTCATTTCGCAGTCGGGCGAGACGGCCGACACCCTCGCCGCGCTCAAGCACTGCAAGGCGGCCGGGCAGACTATCGCCGTGGTCGTCAACGTGCCCACCAGCACGATGGCGCGCGAGGCGGACCTGCTACTGCCGACCCACGCCGGTCCGGAGATCGGCGTCGCCTCGACCAAGGCCTTCACCTGCCAGCTTGCCGTTCTCGCCGCCCTCGCCGCGCATCTGGCCGTCAAGCGCGGGCGCATGGACCGCGCTGAGGAAGCGGAAGTCGTCCAGCACCTGCTCGCCACACCCGCGAGCCTCAACGCCGCGCTCGACCACGACGAGGAAATCGCGGCCATGGCGCACCTCATCGCCCCGGCGCGCGACGTGCTCTATCTGGGGCGCGGGCCGGACTACCCGTTGGCTCTCGAAGGTGCACTGAAACTCAAGGAAATCAGCTATATCCACGCCGAAGGTTATGCTTCGGGTGAAATGAAGCACGGCCCCATTGCGCTCATCGACGAGGCGGTGCCGGTGATCGTCCTCGCCCCTTCCGGCCCGCTGTTCGAGAAAACCGTCAGCAACATGCAGGAGGTGCGCGCACGCGGCGGCAAGGTCGTGCTGATCTCCGACGCGGAAGGCATCGCCGAGGCGGGCGAAGGCTGCATCGCGACCATCGAGATGCCGCGTGTCCACCCGTTGATCGCGCCGCTGGTCTATGCGGTGCCGGTCCAGCTTCTCGCCTATCACGTCGCCTGCGTGAAGGGCACCGACGTCGACCAGCCGCGCAATCTCGCCAAGAGTGTCACGGTCGAGTGAACGCGAAGGCGCGCGGTTGGCGAACCGCGCGCCCTTGCCTCACATCGAAGGCGCGTAACCGCCGTTGAGCGGATAGGTCTGCCCCGTGATCCACTCCGCCGCGTCGGAGCACAGGAACGTCACGAGCGCGGCGACATCGTCGGACTTGCCGTAGCGGCGGATCGTGTAGCGGGCCATCTGCGCCTTGGCGTGATCGCCCTGCATGACTTCGGCGAGCTTTTCCGCAGGCATGTCCGGCATCAGCGAGGACAGCGAGACGGCGTTGCTGGTCACGTTGTAGCGCCCGAGTTCCTTGGCGATCGAGCGCACGAAACCCTGCGCCCCCGCCTTGGCCGAAGCATAGACCGCCAGCTTGGGCTCCCCCACGCGGCCCGAATCCGAAACTATGGTGACAATGCGGCCCTTCTTCGCCGCCACCATGTTCGGAATGAACGCAAAGCAGGCATTGTAGACGCCATAGAGGTTGGTGCGCAGATAGCGGTCCCAGGCCGAGGGCTCCTCCTCCCAGAAGTTGAGGGTCGGACGCAGCGAGCCTCCCGGCCCGGCCATCCCGGCATTGTTGACCAGGATCGTCGCGGCGCCGAGCTTGTCCCTGATCGCGGCATCGGCAGCGCGGATCGCATCGAGATCGCCGACATCGAACGGCACCGCCAGCGCGGGCACGCCCATCGCGCGGATTTCCTCGGCTACGGCTTCCGCGCGTTCGGGCACGAAATCGTTCACCGCGATGCCACCCGCATTGTGGCGCGCCAGTTCCAGCGCGATCCCGCGTCCCGCGTTCTGCCCGGCGCCGGTGACCACCGCCACTTGTCCACCAAGGTCGAGTAGATCGTGTTCGCTCATTTCATCCCGCTCCCATGTTGCATGCGCATTAGATAGTATTTACTATCTTAATCTGCGAGTCCCTTGGCACTGCCCGCATCCGCCGATCATCCCGGCGATGCCCACATGCCATCCGACCCGAGTGAATAAGTTGCGACGGTGCTTGCCAAGAGCCGGAAGGCCGAAGCGTCCCGAATATCGCGGCGACGCTGGTGACACTGCCGGAGGGAGAGGAGAAGAGATGTTCGAGGAATTCGACCTGACCGGCCGCGTGGCTCTGGTGACCGGCGGCGGCACCGGCATTGGTCGGGCCATCGCGCTGCTGCTGGCCCGCCGCGGCGCGGACATTGCAGTGGCGGGTCGCAAGCGCACGCCGCTCGACGCGGTGGTGGCGGAGATCGAAGCGCTCGGCCGCAAGGGTCTGGCGGTGGAGGCCGACGTGCGCGAACTGTCGCCCGTACAGGCCATGGTCGAGACGGCAGCGGTGCATTTCGGGCGGCTCGACATCCTCGTCAACAACGCGGGCGGAGCCCATGGGCACGTCGGCATTGCGAAGATGGACCCGGCCAAATGGGACCGCGACATCGCGCTCAATCTCAATTCGGCGATGTATGCCTCGCAGGCGGCGTTTCCGCATTTGCGCAAGGTGAAGGGCTGCATCGTCAACGTGTCCTCGGTCGCCGGGATGCACGGAACGCAGGGCGTGGCGGCCTATTCGGCGGCCAAGGCGGGCGCCCAGATGTTCACGCGCGTCGCGGCTGCCGAATGGGGGCCAACAGGTGTGCGCGTCAACGCCGTCGCCCCCGGCATGACCGCGACCGAGAAGGCCCGCGCCGGGTGGGAGAAGACCGGCTTCGACGCGGACAGCGCCGCGCATGTATTTCCGCTGCGCCGCTATGGCCAGCCCGAGGACGTGGCACAGCTCGTCGGCTTCCTGGTCAGCGATGCGGCGAGCTACATCACGGGCGAGGCCATTGCCGTCGCGGGCGGACCGGTTCTGGGCGGAATGGTCAGGATCGACGATTGAGAAGTCCGGGCACTGACCATTAGCACCCGCTCATAATTCGTCATTGCGAGCGAAGCGAAGCAATCCAGAGCAGTCTGACACCGCCCTGGATTGCTTCGCTTCGCTCGCAATGACGAGATGAGAGTGGAATATTCCTAGAGCTTCGCTTCCATCTCGGCGAGTTCGGAGCGCAGCCACATCGTTTCCGACAGATTGCGTCCGCCGCTCTCGGCCAGCAGGACTTCATGCGCGGCCTTGCGGACGGCAATGGCCTCGGCGTTGGTCGGTTCCGCGCCGAGGGCTATGTCGGTGAGGTGCACGGCTTCCAGCGCCGCGCCGCCATCCAGCTTCTCCTGCGCCCGCCGGGCAAGGTTTGCCGCCCCGCCCGCCAGTTCGACAAGGTCCGCATCGATGCTGCTGCGCGGCACGCCGTAGAGCGCGGTGGTACCGTCCTCATAGTGCAGCCAGCCCGAATACTCGCGCCAGATCGACTTGACCGCCCAGCTCGCCTTGCCGTGAAATTCGCCAATCTCCAGCCCCTCGGGCCAGGCGAATTCGCGCATCAGGGTATGGACGTCCTTGCCCGCCTTCATGCCATCGAGCGTGTAGTCGCGCACGAAGGACACCGCTGCGTGCAGCTTGTCGAGGTCGGCGCGGATGCGATCCTTGCCGACGATCGCCTCGCCGTGGCCGGTGACAACGATCTCCGCGCCAAGATCGCGAATGGCCTCAAGCGACTTGAGGTAATTGCGCACCAACCGCGGCTTGTCGCCGCGCAGGGTGTTGAGAAACGGCATCGACAGCCACACCGGACCGAAGACATTGCCGGTGAAGGCGATCTTCTCCTTCGGCAGCCAGACGGTGAGGCTGTCCACTGTCTCGCCCTCAGGCGTGGAGATCAGCTCGAAGGTGCGCCCGCCGAGTTCCAGCGTCAGGCGGCGATCGACGAGAATGTCCGGCACGACGTGCGGCGGCGGCTTGGGCGTGGAACCACGCTTGAGCGTCGAGCCCCAGAGCTTGCGGCTTCTCGGCCCGAAGAAGGCCTGCAGGCCGTTCATATCGGCCAAAGCCTCGTTGAAGCCGGGGCCGCCGATCACTTGCGTGCCCTCTTCGAGGAATTCCGGCAAGCCGCCGTAGTGGTCGGCATGGCTCTGCGTGAGGATCACGAAGGCGAGCGGCCCGGTCCGATGCGGCGCCAGCAGGCGCTTGGTGCGCTCGGCATTGTCCATGAAGCCGGTGTTGACCATCACGTCACCCTCGGCGGTGGTGACGAGGTAGGCGTTGGAGATGTCGTTCGCCTGGAAGATAAAGTCGGTCACCCGGATCGCCTCGGCCTGCTCGTCGCCTGCGCGCACCAGCCCGGCCAGCTTGGGTCCTGCATCCTTTACGTCGCTCATTTCAGACCTCCTCGAAGCTGATCATGACCTTGGCGGACTGCGGGCTCGCCGCGATCTCCAGGCCCTTCATGACGTCGCGGAACGGCAGCTTGTGGCTGATCATCGCGGCGATCTTGTCCTTGAGGCGCGGCATGGCTGCGATCACCTCGGGCATTTCGGTGGGGTAACCGACGGCGGTGGTTATGGTCATCTCGCTGGTCAGCATGCGACCGACCGGGAACTCCAGCGGCTTCATGTAGGCAGCGGTGATGACGAGACGCGCGTGGAACTTCGCCATCATGATCACTTGCGTCAGGATGTTCGGCGCCCCGGCCGCGTCTATGTAAGCATCGGTGCCGACGCCCACGCGCCCGTAGCTCGGTACTTCGCCATGAAGGCGCGCCAGTTCCGCGCGCAAGTCCACCTCGGCCGGGTTGAGCGCGGCCCGCACGCCGAGCGCCCGGGCGCGTTCCAGCCGCTCTTCCGAGAGGTCCAGCGCCACCACGTCGGTCACCCCGCGATCGATCAGCCACAGCAGCATGCCGAGCCCGATCGGCCCGCAGCCGAACACCACGACCTTGTCGCCGGGCTTCACCTCGGCCCGATTGACTCCGTGCATGGCGACGGCGAGCGGCTCGCACATGGCGGCGACGTCGTAGTCGATGCCCTCCGGGATCGGCAGGATCGATTCGCCCAGCCGCGCCTCGCGCACCAGCAGTTCCTGCGTAAAAGCGCCTTCGGGGCCGCCGGAGCCGATATTGCTCGGCGTCATCATCGGGTTGACGATCACCGCATCCCCGACCGCGATACCTTCGACGCCCGAGCCGACTTCCAGCACGTCCCCCGCGCCTTCATGGCCGAGCGCCGTCTCGACGCCGGGCGGGATGCCGCCCATCTTGATGTAGGAGAGGTCGGAGCCGCAAATGCCCACCGACTTCATCCGCACGACCACATCCAGCGGCCCGGCCTGCGGGCGCTCGTAGGGATCGACGCGGACGTCGCCGACACCGTGAATCTTGAGCAGTTCCATTGGCTGTCTCCTCACGGCCGGACCATGTATCCGCCGTCGATGGTGATCGTCTCACCGGTCATGAAGCTGCTGGCGTCCGAGCACAGGTAGGCGCCGATGCCCTCGAAGTCGGCGGGAAAGCCGGTGCGCTTCATCGGTATCGTCGGGGCGAAGTGCTGTGCCACCGCGTCGGCGCGGGCGCCCTCGCCCATCATCGGCGTGATGACGAGGCCCGGCGCGACCACGTTGGCGCGAATGCCCAGCGGGGCCAGTTCGATGGCAAGGCAGCGGATCGCCGCCGCCACCGCCGCCTTGGACGAGGCGTACTCCATCTTCCCCGGCAGTCCCTGGAACAGCGAGAGCGAACCGCAGGCGACCAGGCTGCCGCCCGACTCGTCCCCCGCCTCGACCCGCTCCTTCATCAGCCTCGCGCCTTCGCGCAGAGTGAAGAAGGCGCCGTGCAGCGCGGTCTTCTGGAAGTCGTACCAGTGATCGGTCGGCATCTCGAAGACCGAGTTGTAGCGCGGCGAAGCCCCGGAATTCGCGAAGACGCAGTCCACGCGCCCGAAGTCGGCCATGACCGCCTCATAGCCCTGGGCGATGTTCGCCTCTTCCGAAACATCGACCTGATAGGCGACGACTTTCCCCGCCCCGGCAGCTTCGAGTTCGGCCTTCGCCTTCGCGCTCTTCTCGGCGTTGCGCGCCCAGATCGCGAGGTCGCCGCCCATCTTCGCCACGCCCATCGCGAAGCCGAAGCCGATGCCGCCGTTGCCGCCGGTCACCACCGTCACCTTGCCCGCGCAGTCGAACAGGCTTTTCGCCATCCTTGTCTTCCTCTGTCCCAAACCGAGCCGTCATCGCGGCATGTTCACCGGCGCGATGTTCCTCGCGGGAGGATTGCCGGGCAAGCACGGCAGGCATAGAATTCGAGCCCTAACGTGGCGTCCGGGACACATTGCGGCCGACCTGCCGAAGATGACGCTGATGGAGATAAGGATGCCCGAGACGCACCGTTCGAAGATGTGCATCGACGCGCAACTGGAAACGCGCGGCGTGACCGCGCAGATCGTGCGCTTCGATATTCCCGACCCGACCGACACCGTCCATGCGGTCGGCCGGGACTACCACGTCAACATGTGCCTCACCCCCCGTCCGCTGCAATCGCGCGGCGGCTATCGCAAGCGATGGGGACCGCACCGACTGGAACGGCTGGGCGACATATTCGTGCTGCCGCCGGGCGAGGAACTCCACATCAAGGGCGGTACGGGGCGGCAGGCATCGCTGACCTGCACCATCGACGCGGGACTGGTGCACGACCTCGTCGGCCATCGCCTGACCTGGGACGACCCGCATCTTGCCGCCGCGCTCGACATCGGGAGTGCGCAAATACGCGCACTGCTGTTCCGCATCACCGCTGAGGTGCGCCATCCCGGCCTTGCCGCGCAAAGGATGCTGGGCTTTCTCGGCGGCGAACTGGCGATCGAACTGGGCCGTCACTGCCTTGAAGTGGCCGAGCGCCCGATGACCGGCGGGCTTTCCGGCTGGCGACTGCGGCTGATCGACGAGCGCCTTGCCGACGACCTCGCTGCGCCATCGCTGGAGGAACTGGCGAAGCTGTGCGCGCTTTCGGTGCGGCAACTCACGCGGGGGTTCCGGGTCAGCCGCGCCTGCTCGATCGGCGACTACATCGAGCAGCGCCGCATGGAGGCCGCCAAGCGGCTGCTGATGGAGGGCGAGAGCGTCAAGATCATCGCTTTCACCATGGGGTTTTCCTCTCCCTCCAGCTTCACCTTCGCCTTCCGCCGCGCCGTGGGAGCCAGCCCCAGTACCTTCCGCCAGAGGCAGGGGCGCGTTCTCACCGAGCCCGTCGGGTCTTGACCTGAATTCGACAGAAGGTCTGGTTTTAACAGGTCATCCGCGTTGCCACGGCGGGGCCTCGGCAGGCTATCTCGTGCCCATGAAAGGCCGACCGATCGGCCGCCGGGAAGAGGACAACCGCACCATGGCTACCACCGCCACCACCACTGGGCACCATCTGGGCTATGCCCTCGTCGAGCAGGCGATGAAGGAGACCGGGATCGACAGCTTCGACAACGACAGCTGGCGCGAGGGCTTCGACGTCTTCACCAAGTCGTTCAACGAAGGCATCGACAAGGGCTGGATGAGCGAGAACGGCATCGCCCGCGCCCGGAATGACACGCTGCATTACCTGCGTGGTCGCCTCAAGGTCTCGCAATACCTGCGCGAGAATCCGGAACTGCTGCAGCGCCCGGTCGAACGCCCGGTCTTCGTCATGGGCGTGCCGCGCACCGGCACCACGCTGATGTCGAACCTCCTCGCTGCTGACCCGTCGCGCCGTTCGCCGCTGACCTGGGAGATCGACGATCCGGTGCCGCCGGTCGCCTCGAACGCGCTGCTGACGACCGACCCGCGCGCGACAGCCCGGCTTGCGCAGGAGCAGGCCGCGCTGGAAGCCAATCCGGCCATGGGCAAGTACTATCGCGGCTCGGCGGTCTACCCCAACGAGTGCGTGTTCTTCATGGCGCACGATTTCAAGACGCTGATGATCGAGTCCAAGGGCAAGCTGCCGCTCTACAAGGACTTCATCTTCTCGTGCGATATGACCAGCGCCTATGAGTATCACAAGAAGTTCCTGCAGATCCTGCAGCAGCACACCAGCGGGGTCTGGAACGTCAAGAAGCCCAGCCACTCGCTGTGGCTGGAGACGATCTTCAAGGTCTATCCCGATGCCCGCGTGATCTGGACCCACCGCGATCCCTTCACCGCGACGGGTTCGCTGTGCTCGGTGATCTCGCTCAGCCACCAGGCGCACATGGGCCGGATCGATGCCGAGTGGCTGGCCGAGGACTATCCCTGGCAGGCGGCCGAGCACGCCAACCGCATCATGGATTTTCGCGACAAGTACGGCGAGGACAAGATCATCGACGTGCACTACGCCGACATCGTCGAGGACCCGGTCGCCGCGACGAGGAAGGTCTACGCGGCGCTGGGTGACGAATGGACCGCTGAGGCCGAAGCAGGCGTTCAAAAGTGGGTGGACGACAACCCGCAGGACAAGTTCGGCCGTCACGAATACAAGCTGGCGCAGTACGGCCTCACCAAAGACGCACTGGAGCCCCTCTTCGAGCGCTACCTCTCCCGCTACGACGTTGCGCGGGAGGGCTGAGATGCTCGAAGGGCTGCACTACCAGAACGCCTACATCTGTGACGATCTGGACGCGGGCATCGACCTGTTCCGGGGCCGTGGGCTTGTAAAGGAGCCCACGGTGATCCCGGTCGACCAGACGGTGCTGACGCCCTCCGGCCCGAAGCGGCAGAAGGGGCGCATCTGCTTCATCTGGATCGGCGATTTGCAGTACGAACTCATCGAGAACGAGATCGACGAGGTGGGAATCTATGCCAACTGCCTGTCGAATGGCGGCCCGCTGCGCTTCCACCATATCTGTTTCCGGGTGCCGGACTGGTCGGACTTTCGTTCGCGGGTGGACGCGCAGGAGTTCCCGATCGCCATGGAGCGCGACTTGACCGGCGAGCCGGAGGGCGGACTGAAGTTCCTCTATCTCGATGCCCGCAAGGTCTTCGGGCATTACATCGAATATACCTGGATGCCCGAACCGATGTGGCAGCATATCCGGGCGATGTGAGGAAGCCGCCGTGCGTTGTCACGCGGGGGCTTCGACAGGCTCAGCCTGAGCGGGACTGGAGATTTATCCAAAACCCGCTCACCCTGAGCTTGTCGAAGGGTCAGGCCATCACTCCCACCTCGCCGTAAAGCGTCGTCCGCTGCCGCAACCTGCGCCCGACGCTCTCGGCCGCCGCGCGCATGTCGGCGACTTCGGCCAGTTGCCCGTGCGAGGCGCCGGCCGCGCGGCTGATGCTCTCGTCCATGAGCACGCCGCCCAGATCGTTGGCGCCAGCCGCCAGAACCGCCGCCGCGCCGTCCATGCCCAGCTTCACCCATGAGACCTGGATCGAAGCGATCGCCCCGTGCAGCGCCAGCCGGGCGACCGCATGCATCATCACCGCCTCGCGCCAGGTCGGTCCCTTGCGGCATTGGCCCTTGCGATAGAACGGCGCCTCCATGTGGACCAGCGGCAGCGGCACGAACTCGGTGATCCCGCCGGTATCGAGTTGCAGGTTGCGCAGCGCCAACAAGTGCCGCGCCCAATGGAGCGGACTTTCCAGATGGCCGAACATGATCGTCGAGGTCGTCGGCAGCCCCACCCGATGCGCCGAACCGACCACGTCGAGCCATTCTGCCGTCGTCAGCTTGTCCGGACAGATCTTCGCACGCACATCGTCGCACAGGATCTCCGCCGCCGTGCCGGGAAGCGAGCCGAGCCCGGCATCGCGCAGCATCGAGAGGTAGTCCGACACCGGCATTCCCAGCGTCCGCGCGCCCTGGCTCACTTCCAGCGGCGAGAAGGCATGTACGTGCAGGTCGGGACACGCATCCTTCACCGCACGCAGGATCGAAAGGTAGGTCTCGCCGGTGTAGCGCGGATGGATACCGCCCTGCAGGCATACTTCCGTGGCCCCGCGCGCCACCGCCTCGCGGGCGCGGGTGGCGATCTCGTCGAGGTCAAGGTCATAGGGCTTGTCGCGATGGCCCGCCTTGCTGCTGGTCTTGGAAAAGGCGCAGAACGAACAGGAATGCGTGCAGATGTTGGTATAATTGATGTTGCGGTTGACGACGTAAGTGACGACGTCGCCGCGCACCTCGGCCCGCAGCGCATCGGCGGCTTCAACCACCGCCTGCGCAGCCGCTCCGCGTGTCGCGAACAGCGCTGCGATCTCTTCCTCGCCAAGCGCAAAGCCGCCCGCGGCGCGGTCGAGTATCCGGTGCAGGCGCGATGCCACGGGGCCATCGTGCCTTGCGCCCAACGGTGTGTGGACGCTTCCCGGCGCACGGTCCGCAACGCCCGGGCTCCAGCGACTGTCGCGCCCCAGCCCTTCCGCGTCGGCAAGCCGGAGAACTGCCGGACGAATCGCCGGATCGAGCCATCCTTGCGCCTCGACGAAGCGTGGATAGATCGTCAGCCGTTCGACCAGCGGCAATCCGGCGCGGGCGCATATCCCCTCCAACCGAGCGATTTCCGGCCACGGCGCTTCGGGGTTCACATGGTCCAGCGTCACCGGCGAGATGCCGCCCCAGTCGTCGATCCCCGCATCGATCAGTTCGACCAGGCGCTCGTCATTGAGGTTCGGCGGCGCCTGCACCGATACTTCGGACGGCAGGACGATCCGCGCGGCCGCCACGGTCCGCAGGAAGTCCGCCTCGCTCGCCTCGATCGCGCCGGACATCCGGGTGCCGGGCTTGGGGCAGAAGTTCTGGACGATGACTTCCTGCAGGTGGCCGTGCGAACGGTGCAGGTCGCGCAGGGCAACGAGCGCCTCCATACGCTCCACCGACGTCTCGCCGATGCCGATGAGCACGCCGCTGGTGGTGGGCACTTGCGCCCGCCCCGCCGCCGCCAGCGAGGCGAGGCGCACGCCCGGCGCCTTGTCCGGCGATCCATGATGGCACATGCCCTTGTCGAGCAGCCGTTCCGACGTGCTCTCCAACATCAGGCCGACCGACGCCGCGACCGGCCGCAGCGTCCGCCAGTCTTCCTCGTCCAGCACGCCAGCGTTGACGTGGGGCAGCAGGCCCGTCTCCTTGAGCACACGCCCCGCGCAGTGACGCACGTAGTCGATCGTGCGTGTGAAACCGCGTTCCGCCAGCCATTCGCGAGCCGCCGCATAGCGCCGCTCGGGCGCGTCGCCGAGCGTGAACAGCGCCTCCTTGCAGCCTGCAGCCGCTCCGGCGCGCGCGATCTCCAGCACTTCGTCTTCGGTAAGATAGGGCGCATGCAGCCGGGAGGGCGTCGTCGCGAAGGTGCAGTAGTGGCACACGTCGGCGCAGAGCCGCGTGAGGGGGATGAAGACCTTGCGCGAGTACGTCATCCGAGCCGGAGTGAGCGGCCCGCACCGCGCATCGCGCAACGCGCGCGCCTCCGCCAGCAGCGCGTCCAGAGGCGCCGAAAGGAGTCGGGTTATCAGTGCGTCGTCATCGCGTGCCATGGTCATCCTGTCTCGATACCGGCTGCGATCAGTGCTTCGCGCGCAAGCCTCTCCCGGTCACCGGCGTGGCACATGACTGTTGGGCAAACGGTGACCGAAAGCCCCCGCGCCCGCAAGTCCCCGGCATCGGCGGCATCGGCCTCGTCGATGATCAGATGGTCGATAAGATCGCCCCGGTGATCGGAGTAGTGATCGGCGATCGAAGCGTTGGCAACCGGCCTGCCCAGTTCCCCCAGCAGCTTGCCGAGCGGCCCCTTGAGCGAAGCGCCGCCCACCAGCGGCGAAACCGCCACGACCGGAACACGCCGCCGGGCAAGCGCATCGCGCACACCATCGATGCTGAGGATGGGGTCGACGCTGAGGTACGGATTCGATGGACAAACCACGATCGCGGCAAGGTCCTCGCGCGTCAGGGCGGCGGCGAAAGCAGGCGACGGTGCAGCTCCGGGGACGCCCTCGAAGCGGATGCCCGTCGCTACCGGCCGGCACTGCTCGGCGACGAAGTAGCGCTGGAAGTCCAGCCATCCCGCGGCGGTGCCCACCTGGGTGCGTATGGGCGCGTCGCTCATGGGAACTATCGCATGCGCGATACAGAGCTCGCGCGTCAGCCGCGCCGTCACTTGCGACAAGGTATCGCCCGCACGCAGCCGCCACGAACGCGCGATGTGCATCCCCATGTCACGATCGCCGAGGTTGAACCAATCCGCCTCTCCCAACGCGCGCAGCATGGCCATCGCCTGCCATGTCTCGTCCTTTACTCCCCAGCCCCGCGCCGTGTCGTTGAGCCCGGCGAGGGCATAGGTCACCGAATCGATGTCGGGGCAGATCGTCAGGCCAAGATGCTCGAAGTCGTCCCCGGTGTTGACCACGATGGTCAGGTCATCGGGCGCGAGCACGGCGGCAAGCCCTGCCGCCAGCTTCGCCCCGCCGACGCCGCCGCTGAGAGCGAGTACATGCTTTCCCGTCATCGAAACATGTCCTGTTCCACCGGCCGCAACCCGCTTGCCGCGCCCGGCCCATCCTCCTCGCAAGTCCAGTGTGCCGCGCCGCGCACGATGGCCACGGGCGTGCCTTCGTCTCCCTCGCCCATGGCCAGCGTCGCCATTGCCGCGACCGCGTCCGCAACGGCGATCACCGTTGCCTGCAGCGTGCGTCCATAGAGATCGACGCCGAGCCCTCGGCGATCCTCCAGCACCGCAAGCCCCGCACAGCCGATCGCAGTGCCGACCGTTCCGATGCGCCATGCTCGGCCCATGGAGTCTGCGATCACCACCGCCACTCGCACGCCGCTCGCCTCGGCCAGTTCCGCACGCAGGCGCCGCGCCGAGCCGTCAGGATCGCGCGGCCAGAGCAGCACCGTACCCGCATCTCCTCCCGCAACATTGCTGGCATCGATGCCCGCGTTGGCAAGAACGTGGCCGGTGCGATGCCGGGCGATAATGGCGGCGGGGTGCGGGCGCATGATCTCGGCGCTTTCGTCGAGGATCGCCTGTGCCATGGCGGGATCGCGGCCCGTCCGAACCGCCAGCGCGCGCGCCTCCTCTCCCGGCTTCACCCCGGCGAGGTCGATCGTGCGTCCCTCCACCTTGGAGACGATCTTCTGCGCCATCACGCATATATCGCCGTCGCGTAAGCCGTCACCCTCGGCGCCAAGTGCAGTGCAAATCGCTTGCGCAATCGACCCGCCGGCGGCGAACATGGGCAATCCGGCAAGCGGCCGCACGGTCAGTTCCCGAAGAGCGTTCATCCTGTTCTCCCGAACGACACCTTAGGTCCGCTGCCGACAACGACAATGCGCAGGCGTGAAACTTCGTGGGAGAGATAAAAGGCATGGCAAGCATCGCAGTCATCGGCGGCACCGGAGCGCTCGGAAAAGGCATCGCACGCAGGCTCGTCGCGTCCGGACATGCCGTAACGATCGGCTCGCGCTCCGCCGAAAAGGCGCAAGTAACCGCCGAGGAACTGGGCGCCGCAGGGCATGCCGCCAACGTCGATGCGGCGGAAGGCAAGGACGTAGTGATCGTGACCGTCCCCCATGCCTCGCAGGGCGATACGCTTGCACAGATCCGCGACCGCGTGGGCGACGCCGTGGTCGTGGATACGACTGTGCCGCTCGTGCCGCCCAAAGTCATGCGCGTGCAACTACCCGTCGAGGGCAGCGCCGCTGCACAGGCCCGCGCGCATCTCGGCCCCGATGCGCGGCTGGTGACGGCATTCCACAACGTCTCCGCCCATCACCTCGATTCCGACCATGCGATCGACTGCGACGTGCTGGTCTTCTCCGATGACGTCGCCGCGCGGCAGACGGTGGTGGACTTGTGCCCCGGCATGGGCCTGCGCGGGCTGTCAGGCGGTGCCCTTGCCAACTCGGCGGCCGCGGAAGCGTTGACCTCGATCCTTATCTACATGAACAAGACCTACAAGGCCGACGGCGCGGGCATCCGCTTCACAAATCTGGCCGAAGCGCCCGCAATCCCATGACTGTCTGGGCGCTCATCCCGGTCAAGGCACGCGGACGCGGCAAGACCCGCCTGGCTCCAGCGCTGCCCCCTCATGAGCGTGACAGGCTGGTCGAGGCGATGCTTTCCCGCGTGATCGACGCGGCAGCGGGCGCTGTAGACCGCACGATCCTGCTGGGACCACCGCGCGGCGCGCTGCCCTTCATCTTCGACGATCGTGACGGCCTCAACGCGGCGCTGGTAAACGCGCTGGAAATCCTGTCTCGGGGTGCTCCGCCCGATCGGCTGATCGTCGTCGCCGGCGACCTGCCGTGCCTCGGTGCACAGGACCTGCTTCAGCTTGCCGACCTGCCCCCCTGTACCCTCGGCATTGCGACCGATCGCCACGGCACCGGCACCAATGCGCTTTCGCTACCCTTGCCCAAGGCGGCAGGGTTTCGCTTCCAGTACGGCACCGGCAGCGCCAAACTCCACCGCGCGGCTGCGGAAACGCTGGGCCTGAACGCCGTGACGATCACCACGCCGGGTCTCGCGAAAGATATAGACGAGCCCGTCGACCTGGCCGATGCTGAACACTTGTTCGCTTTGGCGAACTGACCGTAAGGCCGCATACGGCCCCGTAACGCGGAGAGGCGAGTGCAGGCAAACGACATCGACCTGACCGGGCAAGTGGCCTTTGTGACCGGCGGGGGTGGCGGCATCGGGCGATCCATCGCGCTGTGCATGGCCGACATGGGCGCCGACGTGGCGATAATCGAGGCGATCCCGGAACGCTGCGCTCAGGTCACCGCAATGATCGAGGCGCGCGGACGCAAGGCGCTGTGCATCCCCGGCAACGTTATGGATGTCGAGGCCCTGCAAGGCGCGATCGCGCGCACCGCGGACACCTTCGGGCGGCTCGACGTGCTGGTGAACAACGCAGGCGGCGTGACCCGGCGCGGGTTCCTCGACCTCACCGAGAAGAACTGGCGACGGCACATCGACCTCAACCTGGTCAGTAATCTCGCCGCCACACAGGCGGCAGTGCCGGTCATGATCGCAGGCGGGCGCGGCGGCGCGATCGTCAATGTCACCAGCATCGAGGCGAGCCGGGCGGCGCCGGGCTATGCCGTCTATGCCGCGTGCAAGGCGGGCATCAACAATCTCACCCGCACCCTGGCGCTCGAATTCGCCGAGCATGGCATTCGCGTGAATACCATCGCGCCCGACTACACGGTGACGCCGGGAACGCGCGGCCAGTTCACCGGCCCCGTGGACGAGGCGGCGTGGTTCCAGCCCAGCCCCGCGCAGGTCGAGGGTATCCGCAAGCGCATCCCCGCAGGCCGCGCCGGGATCGACGAGGAATGCGGACGGGTCGCGGTGTTCCTTGCCTCGCCGATGGCCAGTTACGTCACCGGCACCATCATCCCGGTGGACGGGGGCTCGTGGGCCTCGGGTGGATGGGTGCGCGACCGCAACGACACATGGGTCCTGCCGCCCGAAGTCTCCGAATAACCGATAGAACGAGAGAGCGATGACCTTTACCCTCAGCACCAGCCTGCCCTTCGACCACATCGACAAGCCGCAGGAATGGGGCACCATGGAAACGCTGCACCAGATCGCGAAGGCGGTCGAGGCAGCCGGCTTCTACGCAGGCACCGTCACCGATCATCCCGTGCCCTCTTCGCGCTGGCTCGACAATGGCGGGCACTATGCGCAGGATCCTTTCGTCATGCTTTCGATGCTGGGCGCGGCCACGACCACGCTGCGGCTGCAGACGAACATCCTCGTCCTGCCCTATCGCAACCCGTTCATCACCGCGCGCGCCGTATCGAGTCTCGACCATTTCACCGGCGGGCGCATGATCCTCGGCCTGGGCGCAGGGTATATGAAGGCCGAATACAAGGCACTGGGCGTCGATTTCGACAGCCGCAACGACATCATGGACGAATACATGAAAGCCATGAAGCTGGCCTGGACGGGAGAGGATTTTACCTTCGAGGGCAACGGCTTCACCGCGCTCGGCAACCGCGTGCTGCCGACCCCTGCGCAGGCGCCGCATCCCCCGCTACTGGTCGGTGGCAACTCCAAGCGCGCGCTTCGCCGGGCGGTGGAACTGGGCGATGCCTGGCATCCGTTCTTCGTGCCCAAGGCCATCACCGACACCGCCCGCACCGCCAATCTCGAAGGCGACGAAGACATTCTGGAAGCCATCGCCTACATGGCCGCGCATTGCGAGAAAATCGGCCGTGAGACTCCGCCGAAGGTCATCGCCTCATCGACCTATTCAGTGAAGGCGGGCTGGAACGCCCAGGAAGCGCTGGATCATTTCGCCAACCTCAAGTCGCTTGGCGTCGATGGTTCCGGCGCGACGATCTACACCGAGACGCGCGCAGAATATCTCGAACAGGCGCAGAAGTTCGGGGAAGAGGTGATCGCGAAGATCGATTTCTGATCCCCGCCGTCGCGCTAAAATCGCCCTTCGACAGACTCAGGATAAGCGGAGAGACAGCAGCTGCCCATTAACCCCGCTCAGGCTGAGCTTGTCGAAGCCCCCTCAACCCTGCACTGCCGCCAACGCTTCGTGAAACGCACGGACCGCCGCTTCCTCGTCCCCGTTCCAGACTGCGCCTGACACCGCAAGGAAATCCGCGCCCGCCCGCACGAGGTCACCGCAGTTTTCCGGGGTGATCCCGCCGATAGCGACGCATGGAATCTCGAAGATCGACTGCCACCATTCCAGCACGTCCAGCCCGGCGACATGCTTGGTCACCTTGGTGGTGGTCGGGAAGAACGCGCCGAACGCCACGTAGTCCGCGCCATTCTCGCCCGCTTCCATGGCGAGATGACGGCTGGCGTTGCAGGTCACGCCGATCTGGGCATCGCGGCCGAGCGCCTGACGCGCTTCCTCGACGGTGCCGTCCTCCTGCCCGAGATGCACACCGTCCGCGCCGAGGCGCTTGGCAAGGCCGATCGAGTCGTTGATGATGAACGCGACTTCGCGGTCCCCGCAAATCTTCTGCAGCGGCTCGGCCAGACGCGCGGCCTCATGCTGGTCCACGTCCTTGACGCGGAACTGGAAGGCCGCGACCTCGCCTGCGTCCAGCGCGCGCGCCAGACGGTCGGGGAAGGCCCCGCCGACGTCGAGCGGCGAAATCAGGTAGAGCTTTGTGGGTTCGCGCGGAATGTCGGCTTGATCGTTCATGGCAGCTCTCTAGCCGCGCCGCGCGTCCACGCCAAGCATTCCGAGCACGCACGTTCGGGAACCGTTCAGGCGCCCGCGTGTTGCATGGCGCGCCATGAGGATACCGATAGCGCTCGCCCTGACCGGAGCTGCCCTGGCCGGCTGCACCGTGATCCCCCCGGCCGATCCGGCCCGGATGCAATCCTATCCGCAGGCGAGTGCTCCTCCGCCTCCCGCAGCGCCGCCGCCGTCAGCACCTCCGGCCACGAGCTATCCCGGCCCGGCGGTCACGCCGCCCTATACGCCCGCCCATAGCTATCCGCCGCCATCGGAACTCCCGCCCGCAGCGCCGCAGCCCTCGCTGACTTACGCCGCGCTCGGCCAGACGGTGACCGTGGGCGGTCCGCGCATCACCCCGCTGGCGGTGCTGGAGGACAGCCGTTGCCCGATGAATGCCCGCTGCGTCTGGGCCGGGCAAGTCCGCCTGCGCGTGCGCATCGACAGCGGACGCGGCGGCGAAGTCGAGGTGACCTCGGGCAAACCGGTGACGGTCGCCGACGGCACGCTCGAACTCGTCGAGGTTCAGCCCGACAAGGTCGCGGGCGGTGACAACCACGGCACTGTCGCGCAGTCGGCCTATCGCTTCGGCTTCCGCTTCATGGGCGGTTACTGAGCGCACGAAAAAGGCGGCGCCCTTTCGAGCGCCGCCTGTTCCCGTCCAGTCCCGAAGGATCAGGCTGCTGCGGCAGCCTCGGCCTTTTGGGTCGAACCTGCGTAGATCGCGTCGATGGCCTCGCCGAGAGCCGCGTCGAATTCCGCATCGCTCATCTGCGAACGCAGGTCCGAGAGCAGCGCGCGGCTGAAGCTGGCGATGATGCCCTTGTTCTTCGCCAGTTCAACGCAGGCTTCGGGACGGGCATAGCCGCCCGACAGCGCCACGACGCGCAGCACCTTGGGGTGATCGACCAGCGCATCGAACGTGCCCGGCACCACCGGCAGCGAGAGCTTGAGCATGACCTGCTTGCCTTCGGGCAGAGCGTCGAGGTTCTTGAGGATCTCATCGCGCAGGATCGTGTCGCACTCGGCGCGCGTCTCGCTCTTGATGTTCACCTCGGGCTCGATGATCGGCATCATCTCATGCGAGAGCACCTGAAGGCCGACCTCGAACTGCTGCTTGACCACCGCGGCGATGCCCTCGGCATTCGCCGAGTTGATCACCGAGCGCTCCTTGGTGCCGAACACGCCGAGCTTCTTGGAACGCGCCAGCAGCGTATCGAGCGTGGGATTGGGCTTCATCAGCTGGACGCCGTTGACCTCGTCCTCAAGACCCTTGTCGATCTTGATGAAAGGCACCACGCCCTTGGCGAGCAGCGCCTGCGGGGTCGGCACGCCATCGACGGTGCCGTCCATGGTACGCTCGAACAGGATAGCGCCGATGACCTTCTCACCGGTGAAGGCATCCGACGAAATGATCCGCGCGCGCATTTCGTGGATCAGGCCGAACATCTCCTCCTCGTTGGACCAGGTGCCTTCCTCGATACCGTAACCCTTGAGAGCCTTCGGCGTCGAACCGCCGCTCTGGTCGAGTGCGGCGATAAAGCCGTCACCGTCGGCCATCTTGGCCGTCATTTCCGAATACTGCATGGTTTCTCCTCCTGAGTTGTTCGGCAACTTGAAACAAAGCCTACGCTGCGCCCCCTCCGTTCGCAACTGCGGCATAATTCTTTTGGCGTTCAATTTGGTATAGCACGCGGCGGTATGTGGCGCGCCCGAGCGTGCATCATCACATTGAGCCTGCGGCGCAGCGGAATGTCCACGAAGCGAACGCAAAGCCAGCCGAGGGTCACGCAGGCTGCGAGGTAGACCGCGCCCATCAGCACCTCGTTCCAGCCGAGGTCGTCCTTGAAGTAGCGCAGCGGCTCCATGAGAGCCCAGTGCACCGCGTAAACTGCGTAGGACACTTCGCCGAGAAACCATGCGATCGGCATCAGTACGCGCGAGGGCTCCCCACGCGATCCCAGCCAGACCAGCAGCGGCGAGACGAGGACGGCGCAGGTCACGTCGTACCAGCCCTTCGGGATGAACGCCGGGTCCGCCACCAGCATCGCGACGATGGCGACGAGGCAGAAAACGCCCAGCCAGCCGGGATGGCGCACTTCCTTGGCCGGCAGCCCGGCGATCAGAACGCCTGCGGTGAACGACATCGTGGTGCGCAGCGTTGTGGTGCCCATCTGGCTCCACAACGGACCGAGATTCCCGCCATTGCGCGACAACACCTCCGGCACGAAGAAACAGGCAGCGACGATCGCCACGGCAATCTGTCCGATACGCGGCAGGCGGAACAGCACCAGCGCAAGGCCAAGGCTGGCGACGAGTTCGAAGAACAGCGACCACGCGGGCACGTTCATCGGGAACAGCGTGTTGGTGAAAGGCGACGGCAGCATCAGCAGGTTGGGCGGCAGCGACTTGGCGATCTTGGCGTAGCTGTACACGTCGCCCTTGCCCGTCCAGTGGTTCGAGATCGCCGACAGCGTGGTCACGACAAGGCCCGCGAGGAACAGCGGATAGAGCCGCACCACGCGCTGCTTCATGAAGCTCCAGGTCGTCAGCCCGTTTTGCCAGCGCGGCAGATAGGTTCGGCACAGCACGAAGCCGGAGAGCGCGAAGAAGAAGTCCACCGCGACATAGCCGTGCGGGGCCTGCGAGATGTTGTAGTGGAACAGCGCCACGGCAAGCGCGGCGACCCCGCGCATCCCGTCCAGCGTAACGTACCGGCCCTGCCATGGCGGTGCGGTTCGGTCACGGGAGGTCATGCGCAGGCCATCTCTCTCAAACAATCCCCGTCATCCCAGCGAAGGCTGGGACCGCTATCGCATCTTGAGGCGGTCAACTCTCGTCAGTGCGCCCGACCGATAGGCGGGCGCACTGACGAGAGCGGTCCCAGCCTACGCTGGGATGACGCCTCTTTTCCAATCAGACTTCCAACGCCGCGACGCCGGGCAGAACCTTGCCTTCCATCCACTCGAGGAAAGCGCCGCCCGCCGTCGAGATGTACGAGAAGTCCTTCGCTACGCCCGCGTGGTTGAGCGCCGCGACGGTGTCGCCGCCCCCCGCGACCGAAACCAGCGAGCCATCTGCCGTCAGCGCGGCGGCGGTCTTCGCCAGCGCCACGGTGGCGGCGTCGAAGGGCTCCATCTCGAACGCGCCGAGCGGGCCGTTCCACACCAGCGTGCGGCAGTTCTTGAGCACGTCGCCCAGCGTCTCCGCCGCGTTAGGACCGGCGTCGAGGATCATCTCGTCGGCCGCGACTTCGTGCACGTTGACGGTGCGCAGCGAGGGCGGGTTGGCTGCGAATTCCTTCGACACGACGACGTCGTAAGGAAGGTGAACGGTGCAGCCCGAGGCATCCGCCGTGGCGAGGATTTCGTTCGCGGTATCGGTCAGGTCATGCTCGCAAAGCGACTTGCCCACGTCCACGCCCTTGGCGGCGAGGAAGGTGTTGGCCATGCCGCCGCCGATGATGAGGTGATCGACCTGGGTGACAAGGTGCTTGAGCACGTCGAGCTTGGACGAAACCTTGGCCCCGCCAACGACGGCTGCGACCGGCTTTTCCGGCGTACCGAGCGCCTTTTCCAGCGCTTCCAGTTCGGCCTGCATCGAGCGACCGGCGTAGGCGGGCAGCACTCTGGCCAGCCCCTCGGTGGTGGCGTGGGCGCGGTGCGCGGCGGAGAAGGCGTCGTTGACGTAGAAGTCGGCGTTCGTGGCGATCGCGGCGGCCAGGTCAGCGTCGTTCTTTTCCTCGCCCTTCCAGAAGCGGGTGTTCTCGAGGATGGCGATGTCGCCGGCGCGCAGGATGCCGACGGCCTGCTTCACGATGTCGCCCGCGATCTCGGGTACGAACATCACTTCCTTGCCCAGCGTCTTCTCGACCGCACCGACCACCATCGACAGCGACTGGCTCGGCACGCGCTCGCCCTTGGGGCGGCCGAAGTGGGCGAGGAGGAGAACCTTGGCGCCCTTCTCGGAGAGTTCCAGCACGGTGGGCGCGGCGGCACGGATGCGGGTGTCGTCGGTGACGGCGCCGTCCTGCATCGGCAGGTTGAGGTCCACGCGCACCAGCGCGACCTTGCCGGTCACATCACCAAGGTCATCAAGGGTCTTGAAGGCGCTCATCTCTCGATCCTTATCTCGTCGCCGACGGCAATCTCGCCGTCCTCCAGCACCATGCCCAGTACGCCGCCCCGCCAGTCCGGCATGAGCGCGCCCTTGAGGCCCGGCACCACTTCCTCCATGCGGCTGCACGGATCGCATTCCATGGTAATCGCGATGCGCAAGGACTGCCCGATCGCCACGACATAGCCGGTTTCCCGTGGGAAACGCAGCCCTTCGACCAGCAGGTTCGCCCGGCGCGAATGCCAGACAGGCCGCTCGCCGAACAAGTCCGAGGCGTTCAGGTCGTCGAGGGCGGCGCGCCAGCTTTCGATCTCCATCAGGGAGACCTGCCGACGCGGCTTCCGGCCCGGACGCACCGCGCCGCGAAAGTCCCCCTGGACTCCCGCGGCGGCAGTAACGGCGACGGACCGTAGTTCCTCCATGCGCGCGCGAGGGCGTTGCCTTCGCGCGATACCCAGGAGGCGGCCCGTCCCCATCAAGGTCTCAGAGCAGGCCGCCCATCACGCCGGCTGTGTCGACCATGCGGTTGGAGAAGCCCCACTCGTTGTCGTACCACGACAGAACGCGCACCAGCTTGCCTTCGAGAACCGAGGTCTCGAGGCTGTCGATGGTGGACGAGTGCGAATCGTGGTTGAAGTCGATCGAGACCAGCGGTTCCTCGGTGTAGCCGAGCACGCCCTTGAGTTCGCCTTCCGCAGCGGCCTTGAGCAGCGCGTTGACTTCCTCGGTGGTGGTGTCGCGGCTCGGCACGAAGGTCAGGTCGACGACCGAGACGTTCGGGGTCGGCACGCGGATCGACGAACCGTCGAGCTTGCCCTTGAGGTCCGGGAGCACGAGACCGACGGCAACGGCGGCGCCGGTGCTGGTCGGGATCATGTTCATCGCAGCGGCGCGGGCGCGGCGCGGGTCGGAGTGGATCTGGTCGAGGATCTTCTGGTCGTTGGTGTACGAGTGGATCGTGGTCATCAGACCGCGCTCGATACCGATCTTCTCGTGCAGCACCTTGGCGAAGGGCGCCAGGCAGTTGGTGGTGCACGATGCGTTCGACACGACGGTGTGCTCGGCGGTCAGCGCGTCATGGTTCACGCCGTAGACGACGGTGAGATCGACGTTCTTGGCAGGCGCCGAGATCAGCACGCGCTTGGCGCCGGCTTCGATGTGCTTCGAGGCAGAGGCCTTGTCGGTGAAGAAGCCGGTGCATTCCAGCGCGATGTCGATGCCGTTGGCGGCGTGCGGCAGGTTAGCGGGATCGCGCTCCGCGGTCACCTTGATGCGCTTGCCGTTGATGATCAGGTCATCACCGTCCACTTCGACGGTGCCCGCAAACGCACCGTGGACGCTGTCGCGCTTGAAGAGGAGGGCATTGGCCTTGGCGCTGGCGAGGTCGTTGATCGACACCAGCTCGAGGTCATGGTCGGTACGCTCGAGAATGGCGCGGGCGACATTGCGCCCGATACGTCCGAAACCGTTGATCGCAACCTTGGTCGCCATAATCCTAATCTCCTCTTAGGTGGTATTCTTAGCTGCTGAGCTTTTCCAGAACCTGCGGCACGATCGCGTCGACGGTGAAGCCGAAGCGCTCGAACAGGACCTTGGCCGGAGCCGAGGCGCCGAAGCGGTCGAGACCGATGTTGAGGCCGCCATTGCGGCTGAATGCGGTGAAGCGCTCCCAGCCATGCGTCACGCCCGCCTCGATCGAGACGCGCAGGATCGACGGGTCGCTCGGCAGGACTTCGTGCTTGTAGGCCGCGTCCTGCGCCTCGAACAGTTCCATGCACGGCATCGAGACGACGTCCGCGCCAATGCCCTGTCCCTGCAGCGCGTCACGCACCTTGACGGCCAGTTCGACTTCCGAACCGGTAGCGATCAGGATCACCTTGCGGTCACCCTCTGCGCGGCGCAGCGTGTAGGCGCCGCGCGCCGAGAGCATCGTGCCCGAAGTGCGCAGCTGCGGCAGGTTTTGGCGGGTCAGCGCCAGGACCGACGGCGTCTCGGCGCTTTCCAGCGCGATCTGCCAGCACTCGGCGGTCTCGATCACGTCGGCCGGGCGGAACACGTAGAGGTTCGGGATCAAGCGCAGCGACATGACCGTCTCGACCGGCTGGTGAGTCGGGCCGTCCTCGCCGAGGCCGATGGAATCATGCGTCAGCACGTAGATCACGCGGGTCTGCTGCAGCGCCGACATGCGGATCGCGTTGCGGGCGTAGTCCGAGAAGATCAGGAAGGTGCCGCCGTAGGGGATCACGCCGCCATGCAGCGCCATGCCGTTCATCGCCGCCGACATGCCGAATTCGCGGATGCCGTAGTAGACGTAGCGACCGGCGTAGTCCTTGGCCGAAAACGCCGACTGGCACTTCGCCTTGGTGTTGTTCGAACCGGTCAGGTCGGCCGAACCGCCAACCATCTCGGGCACCAGCGGCGCGAGGACATTGAGCACGTTCTCGGACGCCTTGCGGGTCGCGACGGTGGTTTCGCTCTCCAGCCAGCCGGCGAAAGTCTTCGCGGCTTCGTCGCCCGAGGGCAGTTCGCCGTTCATGCGGCGGGTCAGTTCCGCGCCCTTGTCCGAAGCGGCAAGGCGGGCGTCCCACTCGGCGCGCAACTTCGCGCCCTTTTCGCCCAGCGAGCGCCAGTCGGCGAGAATCTCGGCCGGGATCTCGAACGGAGCGTGGGCCCAGCCGATGTTCTCGCGCGTCGCGGCGATCTCGGCGTCGCCCAGCGGCGAGCCGTGGACGTCGTGGCCGCCCTGCTTGTTGGGCGAACCCTTGCCGATCAGCGTGCGGCAAGCGACCAGCGTGGGCTTGTCCGAAGCGGCAGCCAGGCCCAGCGCGCGCTCGATGTCGGCGAAGTCGTGGCCGTCGCACTCGAACACGTCCCAGCCCGAAGCGCGGTAGCGTGCCGGAATGTCTTCCGAGGTCGAGAGCGAGGCGTCACCGTCGATGGTGATCTTGTTGTCGTCCCACAGGACCTTGAGGCGGCCCAGCTTCAGCGTACCGGCCAGACCGATCGCCTCGTGGTTGACGCCTTCCATGAGGCAGCCGTCACCGGCGATGACCCAGGTGTTGTGATCGACGAGGTCGTCGCCAAAAGTCGCGGCGAGGTGACGTTCGGCCATCGCCATGCCGACGGCCATCGCCACGCCCTGACCCAGCGGGCCGGTGGTGCATTCGATGCCTTCGATCAGGAAGTTCTCGGGGTGACCGGCGCAGACCGAACCGAGCTGGCGGAAGTTGCGGATGTCGTCCAGCGTCGGGCTGGCGTAGCCGGTCAGGTGCAGCAGCGAATAGATCAGCATCGAGCCATGGCCCGCCGACAGCACGAAGCGGTCGCGGTCGGCCCACTTGGGGTTGGCCGGATCGAACTTCAGGAACTTGGCGAACAGAACCGTGGCGACGTCGGCCATGCCCATCGGCATGCCGGGGTGGCCGCTATTCGCAGCCTGCACCGCATCCATCGAAAGCGCCCGGATGGCGTTGGCCATCGGCGCAAGACGGTCGGAAGCGAGGGTCATGGGATTACTCCGGGTACGCGCAGAATGCGGGACGATTCGAATTTCGCGACCCCCTTTAGGCAGAGGTCGCCTCCCGTCAAGTTCACCGCCCGATTTCACCCTCTTCACGCGCAGATCGGATATTGTCCTGCAGCCCATCGTATCTTCCGCACTATTCAAGCGCAGGCAAGTGACAAGATTGTGAACAACCCGCGCCAACTGCTTGCCCCGCCGCCACAACCGGCGCAGCGCTTGGCCATGGACAACCCGCTTAAGGGCCGGGCGATCGGCGCGGCCACCGAGGAAAGCGCATCCACGCGCGCCGTCTCCCTGCTAGCGCTCGACCGTATCGAGGCCGCGCTGACGCGGATCGAGAACGCCGCGCCCGCCTGCATCGCCAAGGGCGCAGACTTGCGCCGCCGTCACGAGGACCTGAAGGCGAGCATCAGCCAGTCGCTGTCCGGCCTCGACGAACTTCTCGCCCAGCGCGCTCAGGCGGAGGACGCCTGATGGGCAACGTCACTCTCGGGATTGGCGGGCGCGAATTTATGCTCGCCTGCGCGGACGGCGAGGAAGCGCATATCCTGCGCCTTGCCCGGCTGATCGATTCGAAAGCCACGGCCTCGGGCGCAGTCGGGCAGACCGAGACGCGGATGCTGCTGTTCGCCGCGCTGATGATGGCGGACGAACTGCACGAACTGCGCTCGCGCCCCGAACCGCAGGCGGTTCTGCCGATCGAGGTTCCGGCAATTCCGGCGCAATTCGCGGAAAGACTGGCGCGCATCGCCTCGCGCGTCGAAAATCTTGCCGACCTTCTTGAGACTGAAGCAACGAACGCCTAGATAGGGCGTGACGGGATCTGCCCGGCACGTGCCGTTCGAACATCCCTGAGGCTATAAGCAATCCATTGGGGGCTGTCCCTGCCCGGATCCTGGTCCGGAACACATGGTTCCCACCTGACGTCGAGGCGTCAGAGGATTTCTAGGAAACGACCCATGGTGGACCCGTCACCCCCCATTATTCTCGCCGACGAAAAGGCTGCGCTGCGCAAGCGCTTTCGTCAGGCTCGGGCCGAGCACGTCAAGGCCCTGCCTCAGGGCCTGCGCGCTCTTATTCTCAATCGCCCGCCCGCTCCCGCCCTTGCACTGATCCCCGAGGGCGCGACCGTCGGCCTCTATCATCCGGGCCCTTCCGAAGCGCCGTCGCTGGGCTGGGCGCGCTGGCTGTCGGAGAACGGGCGCCGCATCGCCCTGCCCTTCTTCCCCGCGCGCGAGGCGCCCATGGAGTTCCGCATCTGGGACAATCCGTGGGACGACGAAGCCCTCGTGTCGGGACCATGGCGGACGTTCCAGCCTTCGCATGAGAGCGAAAACGTCGCGCCAGACGTCGTGATCGTCCCGCTGGTGGCGTTCACCGCTGAAGGCCATCGTCTTGGCCAGGGCGGCGGCCATTACGACCGCTGGCTGGCGGCACACCCCGACGTCACCGCGATCGGGCTTGCATGGGACTGCCAGTTGGCCGAGGAACTGCCCGTCGAAGCCCACGACCGGCCGCTCGCCGCCGTGGTCACACCGACGCGGATATATAACGTATAGAGAGGACCTGACATGCGCGAGACACCGACCTGGCGAATCCCTTTCGGGGTGCTTCTGCTGGTCGTCGCACTGGGCCTCTATGCCATGCTCATCGCCAGCTACGTGCCCCTGCTCATCGGAGGGTGGAATGCGCTTGCGCAGACACCGGTTTACATCGCGCTGGGCGTCGTCTGGCTGCTCCCGCTCAAGCGATTCCTGATCTGGATGGAAACCGGTCGCTGGAGCGCGCCTCTCGGGAAATAAACGCCCCGAAAACGAAAAAGGCCGAGCGTTAGCCCGGCCTCTTCGTTCGATCGCTGCTGGAACCACTTCATAAGAAGTGGCGCGAGTGACGGGGCTCGAACCCGCGACCTCCGGCGTGACAGGCCGGCACTCTAACCAACTGAGCTACACCCGCGCAGCGATATATGTGAGGTTTTTAGACTACCTCAAGTCGCTGGATTACCAGCATTTTTCCCAAGTGGCGCGAGTGACGGGGCTCGAACCCGCGACCTCCGGCGTGACAGGCCGGCA
>NZ_JBMDIO010000089.1:0-2543 GCF_057808725.1 Novosphingobium sp. FG90 | reverse complement strand
CTCGGGACCAGTGCTGCCGTTGCCAACGATCAGGTGATGAACGGCACTGCTGCCGCGCTCATCGGAAAGGCGGGAACGGCTGCGGCAGCGCCGACGACGCATAACTTCACGTTCAGTGGAGGTAGCACTCAGGTAGGGGTAAACGACTATACCTTTACCGGCACAGTTGCTGGTACTGACGCTGACCGGCAGGCGCTGGACGACGCGGATTCCAATCCGAATAACCAATATACCTGGTCGGCGGGAACGATAACGCTCGTCTCCAGCCATCAATCGACTTCTATCGGATCCTTGCCGGGATCGTATACATCGGGGGGGGCTGCCGGGACGCCATCGACCGGTGGTGTGATCGTCACGGTCGGCAATGACATCACTGGCAGCAGCATCACGGTCGATGGCAACAGCACGAGCGGATCGGCGCGCGGCAACAGCGCCACCAACGCGCTGGCGGCAAGTGCGACGAATCTGACCCGAGGCAATGGGGCAAGCAATTCGTCACAGGCGACCGCGAATGTCACCGGTACGGCAGCCGCCGATATGGCTGTTTCCAACGGCCAGACCAATACCGGTGCTCTCTCGAGCACGGTCGGCGCCCTATTCGGCGTGTCGGCGACAGGCGTTAGCAGCCCGACACTAAGCGATGTCAGTGCCAGCACGGTGTCGGTGTCCGACAATGCGCAAAGCTCGACGGTTACCGGCAATGCCGGCACCAACAGCGTCGCGCTCGATGCGACCAACGTCTCGACCACTTCGGCTCTGGCCAACAACCAGACCAGTTCGGGTGCGCTCACCGCAACCATCTCGGACTTCAGTGGCGCCAATGTCACCGTTGGCCGGGATATCGCGAACAGCAGCGTTCTCGTGGACGGCAATGCCATCTCCGGCGCCACCACTGGCAACGCTGCGAGCAACAGTATCAAGGTGACCGGCAGCAGCGTCCTGGCGGCTTCGGATGGCACGGTCGGTGCGACCGCTGCGCCAAACGCGGGTACCGCGCCGGCAGCCTATGCAACGGCGGACCATGCCCTTGCCAACATCCAGGCGGTCAGCGGTTCGGAAACGACGACTGTTACCGGCACATACAATATCGCGACGCTGGGCGCCGGCGCTCCCGGGGTGACGGATGACACCAGCGATATCACCGGCAGCACCTTGTCCGTCTCGGGCAATGCGCAGTCGGCGACGACCACTGGTAACAGTGCCGCCAACAGCGTGGCGCTGAGCGGTGGCAGCGTATCCACCAATGGTGCGCTGCTTTCGAAGCAATCGGCATCGACAACCGTGACATTCGGTGCAGCGTCGACGATGACTGTTGCGGCGCCCGCCGCGAACAGCTCTTCGACCTTGTCGCTGGACGACAACAGCAACGTCGCGTCCTCGACGGTCAATGCTGCGACCAACAGCATGACGGTGGCGGCTGACACGAGCTTGGTGTCGACCACGGTGAGCGGATCGAACTATGGTGCCAACGCTTCGCTCTCCGGCTCGTCGGGCAGCTATACTTCGGCGGCCGACTATGTCGTGAACAACGCCCAGTCGGCGAACTCGAATGTCACCGTCACCGCGGCGGCGACGACCAACCTGTGGAACAATGACGGCGGTGCGACGGGCCAGAGCCAGTTCGTTTCCAACGGCATCAACCAGAGCAAGGTCGATCTCAGCGGCAACGCCACCAGCTCGACCGCGCTCTCGAATCGCTCGACGAATACGCTGACCCTGTCGGCCAATTCGGACAGCGCTTCGGCTGGGGTCATCAACCAGCAGGTCAGCAGCGCTACGGTCACGGCGAACGCCACGACCAAGGCAGATGTTGTCGTGGCCGGCTATGATGGGGCCACGGCGAGCGACCCGAGCCCGCTCGATAAGAGCTCGGTAGCGCTCAACAGCAATGCCACCACGGCACGCGCCGGCGGCAATAATGCCACCAACGCGCTCTCGGCATCGGCAACCAGCTTCGCCAATACGAGTGCTGGTGGTTCGGCCTCGCTGACCTCGTCGCGCACGGACAGCGTCTCTGCAAGCTTCGCAGTGCTCAATGAGCAGGTGAACAACGGCGGCGTCACGGCAGCGGCGAACGTCACCTATGGGTCGACGTTCAACAACCTCGGAACGGCGCCTTCGGTGACCAATTCGGCGGTGACCCTGAACGGCAACAGCGCGGTCTCGGTGGCCTATGGCAATGCCGCGACCAACTCGCTGACCCTGACGGCGCTGAACAACCCGTCCAGCGGCACGACGCCGACGACCACCGCGATCGCCAGCAACCAGAACAACACCGGCGCGATC
This sequence comes from Novosphingobium sp. FG90, assembly GCF_057808725.1. Taxonomy (NCBI): domain Bacteria; kingdom Pseudomonadati; phylum Pseudomonadota; class Alphaproteobacteria; order Sphingomonadales; family Sphingomonadaceae; genus Novosphingobium; species Novosphingobium sp. FG90. The sequence continues at coordinate 257 of NZ_JBMDIO010000089.1, read as the reverse complement.
AATGCCAGCACCGGCGTCACCTCCGGCGCGCTCGCGATCAACGCTGTGGCCAGCGGTACCGGCAACACTGGCGGCGTGACCAATGCCAGCCTGTCGATCAACGGCAATACCTTGGCATCGGCGGCATACGGCAACAGCGCGACCAACACGCTCACCATCGGTGGGAACAACGTGAACGTCACCGTCGCCCACGCCGGACCGTAAGCCAAGGAATTCCGGCGCGCCTCCCCTGGGGCGCCGGGATGCCCGGGAACCCC
>NZ_JBMDIO010000088.1:0-2789 GCF_057808725.1 Novosphingobium sp. FG90 | reverse complement strand
TTTAAAGACTTCATCCATGCGTGAAGCGCGACGCGCGCTCGTTTCAGCGGCCTATGATCTACAACGCCTCTTCGATGATGCTCGGCTCGGCGTCGTCGCGGAACCAACGCCTGAAAGGCAAGGTAACGCCCCGTCCCCTATCGCTCCATCGTCTTCGGAGATGACGCTTCGCGAAGCATATGAAGCGTATCTCAGTGATCCTTCGAGGCGGGCATCGCCGAAGTCAAACCTCGCCTATCGCACGGTCGGCGACATCGTCATGGAACTCATTTGTCCTGATACCCCGCTGAGCGCTATCACGCGAACGGTCTGTCGAGACCTCATGGTTAGCCTGAGCAAAATGCCCCGCAATGCGAAGAAGCGCTGGCCATCACTGACCGCGCAGGAAGCAATCCATCGTGGGGCGGCAATCGGCCTCCCGGTCGTCAGCGTAGCGAACGCGAACGGGCACCTGAACAAATTCTGCGCCATGCTGAACTGGGCGGTTCGAGAGGAACTTCTAAGCAAAAACCCCGCTGTCGGCTTACGACTTCCAGACCCTGTGCAGGCGAAAGATAAGCGGCTCCCGTTTCACGTCGAACAACTCCGAAAAATCTTCGCTGCGCCGCTGTTCACCGGATGCGTGGATGACAACAATGGTTACGCCAAGGTCGGGCCTTTCAGGCCGCGCCGGGCACGATTCTGGGTTCCCCTCATCGGCCTTTTCAGCGGCGCTCGCTTGAACGAAATCTGCCAGTTGGACACGCGCGATGTGCGCATGATCGACGGCATATGGTGCTTCATCATCACCAGCGACGGAGGTCCGGTGGTCTCCGATAAACGACTGAAAACCGCATCGAGCGACCGAGTAGTGCCCATTCACCCAATCCTCCTCGATCTGGGCTTCGGCAGCTATCTTGAAGCGCAGAAAGTGCGCGGAAGCTCAAAGCTTTTTCCGGAGTTGCGGCTTCGGCACGGCCTCTACTCCCACGAATTCAGCCGCTGGTTTGGTCGCTTCATGCGAAGCTGCGGAGCCGCCGAGCCAAGAACCTGCTATCATTCGTTCCGGCATAACTTTGCGGATGCTCTTCGGAAGGCGAAAGTGGATCGCGACGTTGCATTGGCGCTCGGCGGATGGACAGGGAGAAACGATACCAGCGTCGCCGACCGCTACGGAACCGGTCATAGCGTAGCCCGCCTGCTCGAAGCTATTTCGATGATCGAATATGACGGCGTCAGCTTTGATCACCTTCGACCGTGAGATTTATCATTCGCCCCCAAGCGCGGCTATAACCGACGGTTATGATTATGCCGCTAAGGTCTACAATTCCCGAGAGGCAATTCGTCCGCCGCCCCCACCGTCACGCATTCCGGTCATCGTAGAACCACTACGTCGGCATTGGCCGCATCGACCTGTTCGCCCGATGCTCTGACACCGCCCTCATGAGCAAGGCACGGTGCAAGCGGCCTGTTTCAGCCCAGTCATACCGCTCGGCGTAGCGCCGCGTTGCCAAGCGGTCGGGCATATTGGCCAGAATTTTTCGGAGGGCTCGTTCGATACCCAATGGCGAACGGTCTCCTGTGAGCACTCCCGCTTCCGGGCAGGTGATCACGTCGGGCGACCCCCAAACGGGCGTCGCGACAAGCGGTGTTCCGCAGGCGATGCTCTCCAGCAGCACATTGGCGATGCCCTCACGATCCGAACACAACAAGGTCAGGTCCGCCGATCCGTAAATGGCCGGAAGTTCACGCTGTTCAACATGCCCGAGGAAGCGGACCCGATCTCCAACCCCAAGGTCTGTGGCCAATTGCCTTAGCTTCATCTCTAGCGGGCCGTCCCCGGCAATCACCAATGATGTCCCCGGTAATCCGGCGAGAGCGCGAATGGCCAGATCATGGCCCTTGCGTTCGATCAGGTGCCCAACCGAAAGGATCGTCGGTCCGTGAAACCCCAGCTTCATGCGCAGTTGCGCGCGATCATCAGGGGGACTGAACATCTTCAGGTCCACCCCATGCTCAATCACGTGCAGCTTTCCGGCTGGCGCGCCGATGTTCTCCAGCCCCTGCACCAAAGCCTTGCACACAGCCGTCGTCGCCGCCGACCGCCGCACCGCCTCCACGATCATCTTGCGGCTAGGAAGCCAGTTCGGGATCAGGCTCACATCCGTGCCCAATGCCGACATGATGAACGGGCGGTCGAACATCTTCGCAAGCCATGACGCTGCAACGCCATCGGGATAGAGGTAATAGGCATCGATCACGTCGAAGTCGAACGTGCGCCGCAGTCCAGCGATGTGCCTGTAAAGTGAAGCCGCCATTAATGCAGGTGCAACCGTCTGACCGAACTTCGGCACCGTCAGGTAGCGTGGATGGTCAATCGCAATGCCCCGACGCTCGGCGTAGCGAGGAATGTCAGCGTAACTGGCGTATCGCCCCCAGCGCTCATTTCGCGATGGGAACCATGGGACCGGCGCGACCACCCGCATCTCGATACCACTTGAATATGTGGCGGCGATGCGGTGTTCGATGAATATCCCATGCCGACGCTGCACCGGGTTGGGAAATAAGCTCGATAAGACGAGAACTTTCATCGGGACATGGGGAAGATCATGGAATTGCTACCGCAGTAAATGAAAAGATTTGAACTTTTCCATAAACTTAGATGTTTACTGCAACGCGCATTGGCGGCGGATGCGCTGCAAATCAAGAACGGAATTTAGCTCGGTAGAACGAATGCCGAAGGCATCGCCTTCAGAGCGACCTGCTCACTTCAGGCATCGATGCGGAGCCGCGCTGTCCCCAAGCGCCGC
>NZ_JBMDIO010000087.1:0-2823 GCF_057808725.1 Novosphingobium sp. FG90 | reverse complement strand
ACTCGGCTCGCGCTCTGGCGCGCGGCAACGAGGTTTCGAACGCGACCACGATCGACGCCAACAGCATTGCGACGGGTAGCCTCGCGTCGCCATCCACCGGCACAGTCGCGGCGATCGCCTCGCAGCAGGACGTGACCGTCACCACCGGCACGCAGACGATCGTAGCAAAGGTCGGCGACGCAGGCTCGGATGGGCCGATCGTCTCCAATGCGATCACCGGTGACGTCACCGGTAGTTCCGCGATCAGCGCGTCCGGCAACAGTGTGCTTGCCGACGCGGCGGCCAACCGCGGCGGCAATGCCATCACCGCATCGGCCACCACCATCAACACGCTCGGCACTGCAGGCACTGGCGCCAGTGCCAGAGTCCTTGGCAGTATCGCGAGCACCAGCGGCAGTGCGTTCGCGGTGGCGAACGAGCAGTCGGTAGCGTCAGGCACCAGCGTACAGGCCGGTTTGACCGACGCCTTCACCGGTCAGACCAAGAGCACCGATGTCAGCACCGCGATCAGCGGCAGCCTGACCAGCTCGAGCGTGGTCTCGGACGGCAACAGCCTTGCTGCCAACGCTGCAGGCAACGCTACCCTGGGCACCGGCAATGCGATTACGCTTTCGGGCACCAATCTCGGGACCAGTGCTGCCGTTGCCAACGATCAGGTGATGAACGGCACTGCTGCCGTGCTCATCGGTAAGGTAGGAACCGCGGCAACTGCGCCGACGACGCACAACTTCACCTTCACTGGCAGCAGCACGGGATCTGGTCCATACACCTTCACCGGTGACACGACCAACGGTGGCCATACTGCCGATGAGGTTACCGCGCTTACGGCGCAATATGGTGCTGGTTTCACGTTTACCCTGGTGTCCGGCAACATTCATGTTGTTGCGACGGGGCAAGGAACAAACCAGTCTTCCATGCCTGCGTCTTATACCAGCGGAGGTTCCGCAGGCACGCCAGCGACCGGTGGTGTGATCGTCACGGTCGGCAATGACATCACCGGCAGCAGCGTCACCGTCGATGGCAACAGCACCAGCGGATCGGCTCGCGGCAATAGCGCCACCAATTCGCTGTCGGCAACCGCCACGAATCTGACCCGCGGCAATGGGGTGAGCAATTCGTCGCAGGCGACAGCGAATGTCACCGGTACGGCCGCAGCGGATATGGCCGTTTCCAGCGGACAGACCAACACCGGCGCATTGTCCAGCACGGTTGGCGCCCTGTTCGGCGTGTCGGCGACCGGCGTTACCAGCCCGACGTTGAGCGATGTCAGCACCAGCACGGTGTCGGTGTCGAACAATACGGAAAGCTCGATGGTTACCGGCAACGCCGGCACCAACAGCGTCGCGCTGGATGCGACCAACGTCTCGACCACCTCGGCTCTGGCCAACAACCAGACGAGTTCGGGTGCGCTCACCGCGACCATCTCCGACTTCAGTGGCGCCAATGTCACCGTCGGCCGGGATATCGCGAACAGCAGCGTTCTCGTGGACGGCAACGTCATCTCCGGCGCGACCACCGGCAACGCTGCGAGCAATAGCATCAAGGTGACCGGCAGCAGCGCTCTGGCGGCTTCGGATACGACGGTCGGCGCGACCGCAGCACCGAACGCAGGCACCGGACCGGCGGCCTATGCAACGGCGGATCATGCTCTTGCCAACATCCAGGCGGTAAGCGGTTCGGAAACAACGACTGTTACCGGCACTTACAATATTGCAACGCTCGGGGCCGGCGCCCCCGGCTCGGATGACGCCACCAGCGATGTCACCGGCAGCACCCTGTCCGTTTCGGACAATGCGCAATCGGCGACGACCACGGGCAACAGTGCCGCCAACAGCGTGGCGCTGAGCGGTGCCAGCGTATCCACCAATGGTGCGCTGCTCTCTAAGCAATCGGCATCGACAACCGTGACATTCGGTGCGGCGTCGACGATGACTGTTGCTGCGCCCGCCGCGAACAGCTCCTCGACCCTGTCGCTGGACGACAACAGCAACGTCGCGTCCTCGACGGTCAATGCTGCGAGCAACAGCATGACCGTGGCGGCTGATACGAGCCTAGTGTCAACCACGGTGAGTGGATCGAATTATGGTGCTAACGCTTCGCTTTCCGGTTCGTCTGGAAACTATACGTCGGCGGCCGACTATGTCGTGAACAACGCCCAGTCGGCGAACTCGAATGTCACCGTCACCGCGGCGGCGACGACCAACCTGTGGAACAATGACGGCGGTGCGACGGGCCAGAGCCAGTTCGTTTCCAACGGCATCAACCAGAGCACGGTCGATCTCAGCGGCAACGCCACCAGCTCGACCGCACTATCGAACCGCTCGACGAATACGCTGACGCTGACGGCCAATTCCGACAGCGCTTCGGCTGGCGTCATCAACCAGCAGATCAGCAGCGCTACGGTTACGGCAAATGCCACGACCAAGGCGGATGTCGTGGTCGCCGGCTACGATGGGGCCACGGCGAGCGATCCGAGCCCGCTCGATACGAGTTCGGTGGCGCTCAACAGCAATGCCACCACGGCGCGTGCCGGCGGTAACAATGCCACCAATGCGCTCTCGGCGTCGGCGACCAGCTTTGCCAACACCAGCACGGGTGGTGCTGCAACGCTGACCTCGTCCCGCGCGGACAGCGTCTCGGCAAGCTTCGCTGTCCTCAATGAGCAGGTGAACAACGGCGGCGTCACGGCAGCGGCGAACGTCACTTACGGCGCCTCGTTCAACAACCTCGGAACGGCGCCTTCGGTGACCAATTCGGCGGTGACCGTGAACGGCAACAGCGCGGTCTCGGTGGCCTATGGCAACGCCGCGACCAACTCGCTGA
>NZ_JBMDIO010000086.1:0-2895 GCF_057808725.1 Novosphingobium sp. FG90 | reverse complement strand
TCTGAATCACCTCAAGCGGCTCAAGGAAAGAACCTTTTTCCGCAACCTGTTAAGGCCCTACGTCGCTCACAGAGGTGCGCAGGCGATAACCTTGACGCGACGAAAAGCCTAGGGCAGCGGCCACGGGGTCATTCCAGCCATAGGGGTCGGAGCGGATGACGGGCTCACCATCCTCACCGAGCACCACAGTCTGGTAGAGCAACCTCACGGGAATCTCGCGCGGCAGCTTAACGAACGTCTCTTCGCCGGTCGCATGAGCTTTGTGCCATTCGTCGAGTACTCCTTCGTCCTTCGCAAGCATCTCGGCGAACCCCAGAGCATCTTCTACGCGCACGCAGCCGTGACTGCGCTGACGCTGGACCTCCTGGAAGATCTGCTTGGCGGGCGTGTCGTGCAGGTAGATCTGGTGTTCGTTCTTCATGTCGAACTTCATGAGGCCGAGTGAATTTTTCGGTCCAGGCTGCTGGACAACCCAGCCATCCTTCCATGCCATGTTATTGCGCTCAAGGTAGGCGCTCCCCTTGCCGGCGATCTCCTTGTTCTGGATCGAGCGCGGCACTGTCCACGTTGGGTTGGCGACGAGGCGATAGATCGGCGATCCCAACTGCGGTGTCGCGTTCTCAGGCTCACCGACGACCACTTTGCGGCTGTCGGCGACCTTACCGTCGCGCCAGTAGAGCAGGCGTCCCGCGGCAACGTTGACGTCAATACGCGTGGGGGCGGGAGTGCGGTCGAGCCAGCGCAACCGCTCCATCGCCACGGCCATCGTCCGGGCCCGGTCCGCGTCCGACAGGTTCAGGATTTCGAGCGCATCGGTGCCGATGACGCCGTCGGGCTTGATCCCGTAGTCCGCCTGCATGCGCTGCACCGCGCGGACCATCGCTGGGTTGTAGCTGTTTCCCTGCGCAGCAGAGCGATCGAGGTAGTCTGAGGCGACAAGCTGGCGCGCGATCGCGGGAACCCGCGCGTCAGTGACGCCAGGCTTCAGCGGCTCGCCCTTGTCGGGGATCGTGGAGGCGGGCGCGCTGCCCTGCTTGCGCAGCGCGAGATAGGACCTGGACAGCGCGCGGTAGCCGTCGTCCTGCGGAGCCAGCCCATCGAGCCATTTGTCCAGATTGCCTTCCTTGAGAGCTGCGCCCAGACCATTCAGCAGGTTCGGATTGGGCCGGGTGACGGTATAGACGTCATAGAGCTTGGCCGGATCAGACGCCCCGCGGGCTAGCGCCGACGCGTAACGCAACGCGCTTTGCGTCAGGGCGCGGTCGCCTTCGGCATTGCCGGGCTGGCCATCCACAGCGAACCGCACCCGGTCGAGGCCATGCGCGGCACGGCGGCCGATTGCATCGCGCAACTGCCGGACAGCCCCATCATTCCAGCGCACCTGGTCAATGTTGATCGGCGGCGCTTCGGTTGTCTGGGACGTATTGTCAGGCTTCGAATGGCACGCGGGGAGCGCGACCGTCAGGGCCAGCAACGAGCAAGCGATCACACTTCTATGCACACGGATCTCCTGGTAAGACCCGTATGACAACTTATGGAAATCACGTAGGTTTCATGCTGCCCTAAGCGCGGGCTGCAAAGACCATCCGTCCTTCGCCGAGGAAGCTGAACACGTCGCTGAGCTTATCCTCGCCGACCGCGAAGCATCCCTGACTGCGGCCCAGCTTGCCATGGGAGGGGATCATGTCGTCGTTCGCATACCAAGCGCTATGGATTACGATGGCGCGGCTGAGCGCGTTGTTGTTCGTCGGGTCGAGCCCCACCAGACGCTGCGACCGACCGTGCTTTCCTGTATAGTAATCCGCCGTAAGGAAAGCGCCCTCACTCGAGGCATTGGAGCCGAAGGCGTTGGAGAACCGCTCAAGGAACCCGGTATGCCCCGGATCGGAGCCCGAACCATGCGCGACCAGTAACCGCGAAGCCTTACCGCTCACTACATCGAGGAAGTGCAGCCGGGGATCGGAAGATGGCGCAGTAAAATCTACAATGGCTATCCGGTCTCGCGCCTTGACCGAACCTGAGTGCTGCTCCAGCGCAGATAGAGCCCGGCGCAGCAGCGCCGGGTCCACCGAAAAGCGAGCGGCATCTAAAGTCGTCTGCGGCATGCCCGAAGAACTACGGGGGGCAGCTGGAATAGCGGTTGGCCGGCGCGGCGGTGACGATTCTAAAAGTGGCTTGGCGGCCGGCCCGGCAAGGGCCGCGATAGCAATGCCCGCGCTTGAAATCATCATGGCGCGCCGGTCGGGTCGGAAAGTCAGATCAGCCATGCCTCCGATAATGGCTATATCGGCTTGCGATTAAATAGTCCTTGGCGACTTTTGTTGGGGCACTTTTGTACTTAAGCGGCGAACCGTTCTAGATAAGCGGTCGGTAGTTTGAAGCGCCACTTCAATTCTGGAACAAATTTCCCGCGCTGAAATCTCTTGCGGTTTTCAAACACTGTGTCCGGACTGCAAAATCCCGAAACATGTCTCGCAAACAGGGTGAGAGTGGTGCTAAGGCGCAAGATGTCAGGTCTACCTGTGAAACTCCGGGCGTGCTTTGTTAGGTTGTCGCCCCGCCAGTCACTGCAGCTACTGGTAAGGGGCCTTGCTTGGGCCTTTTCTTTCTTCCACGACATCCTGCTGAGCGCCCTCAGCCGCACCCTCCTTCGCCGCGTCGGCAACCGAATTTTCGAACATTCGCTTGAGAACCCAGCCTACGGCGAAGGTGACAGACGCCGTCACTACCGCGCGAACCGCAGTTTCCTTCAGCGACCGAACGAACTGCTTACGCTGTAGTCGCCCCGGCTGACCCGCGACTGCGTCTGCTAGCCTCTCCCTGGTTCGCATCGGACCGTCCCTTAACAGGTTGCGGAAAAAGGTTCTTTCCTTGAGCCGCTTGAGGTGATTCAGA
>NZ_JBMDIO010000085.1:0-3213 GCF_057808725.1 Novosphingobium sp. FG90 | reverse complement strand
AGGGGGCTTTTTGGCCCCCTGTTTTGTTTGTCATTGTGATGGGTTTTTTATCTAGCGTTTGTGCGCCGGCTTCAATGCCTGGCGACGTCCTACTCTTCCGGGGCTTGAGCCACAGTACCATTGGCGCTGTCAGGTTTCACGGCCGAGTTCGAGATGGGATCGGGTGGGTCACTGACGCTATGGTCACCAAGCAATGGAGCCGGCGCATGAACGCTAGAGGTTTTTAATCGATGTATGCCCGTGCTTTATTCGTACAGATGTCTGGCTGGAAGATCGTCCGCCATCTGACGTTGCGCTGCTGTTTGCAGGGCTGTCATTGATGGTGGGATTCATCAAGCATGATCAGAGTTATTAGGACCGGTTAGCTCCATGCGTTACCGCACTTCCACACCCGGCCTATCAACGTGATGGTCTATCACGACTCGAAGATACCTAATCTTGAGGGAGGCTTCCCGCTTAGATGCTTTCAGCGGTTATCCCGTCCATGCATAGCTACCCTGCTGCGCTCCTGGCGGAACGACAGGTACACCAGAGGCATGTTCAACCCGGTCCTCTCGTACTAGGGTCAACTCCTCTCAAGTATCGACGCCCACGGCAGATAGGGACCAAACTGTCTCGCGACGTTCTGAACCCAGCTCACGTACCACTTTAATTGGCGAACAGCCAAACCCTTGGGACCTGCTCCAGCCCCAGGATGTGATGAGCCGACATCGAGGTGCCAAACGATTCCGTCGATATGAGCTCTTGGGAATCATCAGCCTGTTATCCCCGGCGTACCTTTTATCCGTTGAGCGATGGCCCTTCCACGAGGGACCACCGGATCACTATGACCGACTTTCGTCTCTGCTCGATTCGTCAATCTCGCAGTCAGGCAGGCTTATGCCATTGCACTCTTGCAGCCGGTTTCCAACCGGCCTGAGCCTACCATCGCGCGCCTCCGTTACTCTTTAGGAGGCGACCGCCCCAGTCAAACTACCCGCCACAGAGGGTCCCCGAACCGGATAACGGTCCTGGGTTAGACATCAGAACATAACAGGGTGGTATTTCACCTATGGCTCCACACCAGCTGGCGCCGGTGCTTCAAAGCCTCCCACCTATGCTACACAATTCTATCCTAATGCCACTCTGAAGCTGCAGTAAAGGTGCACGGGGTCTTTCCGTCTAACCGCGGGTACTCCGCATCTTCACGGAGAATTCAATTTCGCTGAGCATATCCTGGAGACAGTGGGGAAGTCGTTACGCCATTCGTGCAGGTCGGAACTTACCCGACAAGGAATTTCGCTACCTTAGGACCGTTATAGTTACGGCCGCCGTTTACCGGGGCTTCAATTCGGAGCTTGCACTCCTCCTCTTAACCTTCCGGCACCGGGCAGGCGTCAGACCCTATACGTCGTCTTGAAGCCGACTTAGCAGAGTCCTGTGTTTTTGCTAAACAGTCGCTACCCCCTGGCCTGTGCCCCCCACAAGTGCTTGCGCATATATGGGGCCTCCTTCTTCCGAAGGTACGGAGGCAATTTGCCGAGTTCCTTCAGGATACTTCTCTCAAGCGCCTTGGTATACTCTACCTGACCACCTGTGTCGGTTTCGGGTACGGTCTATACGGTGGGGCTATTTCCTGGAACCACGTGAAAGCACAACCAATCCAATAAGGTTGTACAATGTAAGTGATCCGTCACACACCACCAGGCCCACGAATATTAACGTGGTTCCCATCGACTACCCCCTTCGGGCTCGTCTTAGGGGCCGGCTCACCCTGCTCAGATTAGCTTTAAGCAGGAACCCTTGGTCTTTCGGCGAGAGGGCATCTCACCCTCTTTGTCGCTACTCATGTCAGCATTCGCACTTCCGATACGTCCACGGTCGGTTACCCTCCCGCTTCACTCGCCTACGGAACGCTCCGCTACCGCTCAGTCAAAGACTGAACCCTAAGCTTCGGTGCATCACTTTAGCCCCGTTACATTTTCGCCGCAGGAACCCTTGTTTAGACCAGTGAGCTGTTACGCTTTCTTTAAAGGATGGCTGCTTCTAAGCCAACCTCCTGGTTGTTTTGGGATTCCCACATGCTTTCCCACTTAGTGATGACTTGGGGACCTTAGCTGTAGGTTAGGGCTGTTTCCCTTTTGACGACGGACCTTAGCACCCGCCGTCTGTCTGCCGAACTAGTCTCGTTGGTATTCGGAGTTTGGTTAGAATTGGTAGATCTCGCGACCCCCGCATCCATCCAGTGCTCTACCCCCAACGGCAATCATTCGACGCTCTACCTCAATAGATTTCGCGGAGAACCAGCTATTTCCCGGCTTGATTGGCCTTTCACCCCTAAACACAACTCATCCGAGAATTTTTCAACATTCAACGGTTCGGTCCTCCAGTGCGTGTTACCGCACCTTCAACCTGGTCATGCCTAGATCGCCGGGTTTCGGGTCTAATACACCATACTCAGTCGCCCTGTTCAGACTCGCTTTCGCTGCGCCTACACCTAACGGCTTAAGCTCGCATGGTACATTAAGTCACTGACCCATTATGCAAGAGGTACGCTGTCACCCCCTAAAGAGGCTCCAACTGCTTGTAAGCATCCGGTTTCAGGTACTGTTTCACTCCCCTCATCGGGGTGCTTTTCACCTTTCCCTCACGGTACTGTGTTCGCTATCGGTCATGTACGAGTATTTAGGCTTGGAGGGTGGTCCCCCCATGTTCAGACAGGATTTCACGTGTCCCGCCCTACTCGAGTCTTGCATCTTCATTTTCGCATACGGGACTGTCACCCGCTATGGTCGATCTTTCCAAATCGTTCTGCTAACTTAGATGCAAGCACTGGCCTGGTCCGCGTTCGCTCGCCACTACTAACGGAATCTCGGTTGATGTCTTTTCCTCCGGGTACTTAGATGTTTCAGTTCCCCGGGTTCGCTTCACCAAGTCTATGTATTCAACTTGGGATACCTTATCCACCTCACTCAATTCATGGTTGCCCATGCTTCGAGAGAAATGGTGAAGGTGGGTTTCCCCATTCGGAAATCGTCGGATCAAAGCCTGCTCACGGCTCCCCGACGCTTATCGCAGCGTGCCACGTCCTTCATCGCCTGTACATGCCAAGGCATCCACCAGATGCTCTTACCTCACGCTTGAGAATCCACACCATCAATGACAGCCCTGCATAGAAGCTGCATTGTTTTCAGGTGCGGACGATTAATCTCAGCCAGATGTAAATCTGTATGT
>NZ_JBMDIO010000084.1:0-3278 GCF_057808725.1 Novosphingobium sp. FG90 | reverse complement strand
TGGTGGGATGAGATAAAATCACGCCTTGTCGCGAGGCCCGATGTGGCGCGCCGGCTGGTACTGGAGATTACCGAGACTGCGGCGATGCCGAGCGTGTCCGGGGCGGTTCGCTTCGTCACCAGTATGCGCCGATTGGGATGCCGCATTGCGCTCGACGATTTCGGGACGGGCTATGCCTCGATCCGGCAACTCCTCGCTTTCTCGCCCGACTTCGTGAAAATCGACCGCTTCTTCGTACGAAGGGCGGCGGTCTCCGCCGCCGAGGGCGCGATGCTGCCGCATCTGATCGGTATCGGGCAGGCGCTGGGTGCCGCTGTCGTCGTCGAAGGTGTCGAGACGCAGGAGCAGGCCGATATCGTTCTCGCTGCAGGCGGGCGCTGGCAGCAGGGCTATCACTGGGGGCGCCCATCGCTTCTGAGAACCTGGCGACGTGCGCCGAACGGCGAGTGTTCCGATGCGACCTCGGGCGGCAGTTGGCCGGAGAACCCCGTCATCTCTCATGGAGCCGCTTATGACCGGTGATGATCGCCGTTGCCATGACGAGCGCTGGGCCTGGTTGGTCGCAGCCTCTGATCCTGATGCGCCGCCGGAAGACTGGCCGGATGGCAGGAGCACATTCCGCGGGATACTCGTAGCGGTGCCATTGAGCGGTCTGCTCTGGTGGGGCCTTATCGAACTTTGGAGGGCGTTCGCATGAACGTCGAAAGGCGCGGCCATGCTTCGGCTGGACCGGAGCATGAACAGGCTCGGCTGAGTGCGCATGAAGGCTCTCCCTGGGGGGCGCCCGATCCGTACCGTTTCTTTCGGGGACGCCAGGACGACGATGGCAAGCCCAGTCCGCTGGCTCCGCTACTGGTAGTTGCCGGCATCCCGATTGCAATCCTCTTCTGGGGTGCTGTGCTCTGGGCGGGCTGGAAGCTGTTCCGGTGATCGCTCTCGCGCCTTCCATTCTTTTGAGCCGGCTGCGGGAGGTAGCCCATCGGGTTCTCGTGAGATCCGTTGCCCGGCCATTATCCTTTCAAGCCGGTTCCCTCGGGTCGCACCACGGGAAGGCGAGGCATGGCGTCGGGTCGCACCGCGCCACGGCACGGACCGCGCCATGCCTCGTCACTCAACCGGCAATGCACATCCTTCGCGTTTCAAAGTGTCCACGGGAGAGGACGCCTGGATGGGGTGTGAGGCGAGCCATCAGAAGCGCGCCCGCATCCTGTTCCGGAGCAAGGATCGTCCCGCCAGCTTTCATCGGATCCGCCGTCTTTCGGCGTACCGATCTGACGTTCGGCCCCGCAGGGCCGGTCGTCCCGGCCCTTTCCTCTCGTCTCTCCGGAGTATTTCCTTATGAAAACGTCACCCCTGATTTCGGGTGTGCTCGTGCTCGCCTTGTTGTCCCCCACGGCCGCCCTCGCCAACAACGTCGGTGAGAATGTCGGCTGGCAGTTCCAGACCACGGCGGACAAGGTCAACAAGGCCTATCTCGAAGATCTTCGGCAGAAGAAGCAGAACGGTTATTATGCTGCGCCGGTCTATAACACCTATATCGATCGTCAGTATAATTGCTCGGTAACGTCCACCGCGACCGGTAACCAGTCCTCGACCAGCGCCATCGCCAACTCGCCGAGCACGACCGGGCATTCGTCCAGTTCTACCGGCAATGACAATACGACGACGCTGGCGAGCGCGTCGGGTGCCGGCAGCAATACCGCAAACCAGTCCAATAGCGGCACAGTCGGGTCGAGCACCTCTGGCGACATTTCGACCAGCGTGCGCGGCGACAATTTCCAGACGCTGAACACCGAGCAGACCAACTCAGGCAACCAGACGGCTTCAGTCACTGGCTCCACTGCCTGCCAGTACAGTGCGTTGAACTGACGGCGGGAGATGATCAGCATGTTGCGTCATTCTCAACGCCGCAAATATCTTGGCAGGTCGGCCGCGCTTCTGGCGCTGGCGGCGATGACTTCTGGCTGTGCGGTGCTGCATCCGGGCCTCGACGCTCAACGCCTGGCGCCGGGTGAAGTACCAACGCCCATCGGAACGCCGGTACGTGACAATCGCTCGCCGATGGAAGCGGCGCTCGCCTGTTTTGGTGACCAGCTCATTGCACAGAACGGGCCGCGCCGCGTGATCGCGGTCGGCGACGTCAAGGATTACACCGGCAAATATTCGATCAACGAAGGCAATGCGATCACCCAGGGCGGCGCCCTGATGGTCTACTCCGCGCTGGGCAAGATTGGCGGGCCATTGGCGATCGCCGAGCGGTTCGATCCGACCATCGCCGAACGCGAACTGGGTTACACCGACCGGCGTCAGCTCGGTGATGGCGATGTCCATGAGGTCAACGGCAATCGCGTGCCTTGGCTGCCCTATTTCGGCGGCAGCATCACCAAGTCCGATTATTACATCGTCGGCGGCATCACAGAGCTGAATTATGACATCCGCTCGGGTGGTGGCGAGATCGAGATCAACAATATCGGTCCCAAGGCGCGCGTCTTCACCGAAAGCGTCGCTGTCGATTTGCGCATCGTCAACTCACGATCTCTTGAAGTCATCAAGACCATCAGCCTGACCAAGCAGTTCACCGGTTATGAGATCGGAGCGAATGTCTTCCGTTTCTTTGGCACCGCGCTTTTTGACATCAATGTCGGCGCAAAAGGGCAGGAACCGCTGCAACTCGGCGTCCGCGCCGCGCTCGAAGAAGCGACGATGAAGCTTATCGCTGCCGTGGCGAAGGTCGATCCGGCCATCTGTATGGCGCAGCGGCAGGCGACAATACCGGACCTTTCGGCAGAAGAACTGCGAGGACGCTCGCTGGTTCGCCCCATTGGACAGAATACGCCTGCCGCATCTGCTACACCGATCCTTCCCGCTCAGACCGTTGTCGCCCAACCCGCGCAGACTTCCGGCGCAACGCTCAACGACCTGAGCGCGTCGGGCGGATCATCTGGAGGATCCTCGCTCCAGATCAGCTTTGAATTTGGCGACATAACCCTCGCGGGCAACGCTCAGGCGCTGCTGGACCAGATCGTTCAGCAAGCTGCCAAAGGCGCTGTCGATGTAACCATCACGGCCCGAGACACGGAGAACTGGGATCCCGCAAAGCGCGACAGCCTGATCGACCAGCGCCTCACGGCGGTGGTTTCCGCGCTCGCCAATCGCGGCATTACCCCTGCCGGCGTCACCGTCACCTGGCGGCCCGACAAAGCCGACACATCCATCCATCGCGGAGCCCCTGGAATGCAGGAAATCGCGCGGATTCAGATCAGGAAATAGGGGAGGCA
>NZ_JBMDIO010000083.1:0-3394 GCF_057808725.1 Novosphingobium sp. FG90 | reverse complement strand
GCTGCGTGTAAGCAGGCACGCAGCCGCGCTTCCGTCAAATTTTGGTGGCCCGATTCCCCTGCCAGTTTATGTATGATAATGTCCTTTATCATACATTCAAAAGGACCGGGATTGCATGACCGAGAAGGCCGCCACGACACCCCCGCAGCGCCGCCCGATCATCCGGGCCGTGAGCTTCGATGAAGTCGGCGAGGCGATCGGCCGCTTGCTCCCGATCGCCATGCCGCCCACGCGCGCGGCCGAGACGGGCGCATCGGCGAAGGTCGCCGATTTCTTGTTGGCCTGGTGGAACGGCGACGAGTGCGGGCATTTCCCGATCCTGCACCTTTGCAACGTCGATGCCGTCATTGCCGAGGATATGCTGACCATCATGGCCTATCTGGCGCAGGAGCCGACCACCTACGCCGACGCATGGGGCTATCGCGACGCGATGCACGACCTTTGGGTGCGGTATCGCGGCGATCCTACCGAGAGCGTTTAAACGTGCCGGAGATCCACGACCAAAAGGGAGTCCTATGACCGACGACGAGTTGCCCGACGACAACCCCGCCGAGCGCGCCCAGGCCAAGGCGCTGCGCGAGCAGGCCCGCGCGGGCGGCTTGCGCTTCGAGGCGTATCTACCCGGCAGCATGGCCGATTGGCTGCTGGCGCAGATCGAGCGGGGTAGGTTCGCCGACCCTTCCGAGGCGGTGTTCCTGATCGTCCAGAACTTCATCGAAATGGAGCCGCACCGCGACCTACAGGACGAGCTGCTGCGCCGGATATTGCAGGCCCGCATTGACGATCCGAGGCCGGGGATTCCGCATGATGAGGCTTGCGCCAGAATCGATCGCTTGCTTGCCGAGCCTCGCCCCGATCCGGCACGATGGGAGAAGATCGCGCGATGAACCAGCTCGCCCCCCTGCCCTCGCCCGCATCGTCGCCGGCGCTGCCGGCGTTGATCGCGGCGGCCGACGATGACACGCGGCGGCGCTTCCTTGAGTTCTTCGCCGTCACCATCCGCAACCCCCACACGCGGCGCGCTTATGCGCGCGCAGCGGGCGACTTCCTCGCCTGGTGTGAGGCGCGCGGCGTCGCCTCGCTCGCCGGCGTGCAGCCGCTTCATGTCGCGGCCTGGGTCGAGGCGCTGGGGCGCGAGCTGGCCGCGCCCAGCGTCAAACAGCAGCTCGCCGGCGTGCGTCACCTGTTCGACTGGCTGGTGACGGGCCATATCGTGCCGGTGAATCCCGCCGGATCGGTGCGCGGACCGGCGCATAGCCAGCGGCGCGGCAAGACGCCGGTGCTGGCCCCCGACGAGGCGCGGCGGTTGCTCGACAGCATTGACGTGACCACCCATGCCGGCCTGCGCGACCGCGCCCTGATCGGCCTCATGGTCTATAGCTTCGCCCGGATTGGTGCCGCGCTCTCCATGCGCGTCGAGGACGTGTTCGTGCAGAACCGCCGCCTATGGGTGCGGCTGCACGAAAAGGGTGGCAAGCGCCATGAAATGCCCTGCCATCACAATCTTGAGCATTACCTGGTCGAATATATCGACGGGTGCGGTTTGCGCGAGGACCGCAAAGGGCCGCTGTTCCGCACCATCGCGCGCGGCACTAAGCGACTAAGCGATACCCCCCTGCCCCAAGCCAATGCCTTCGCGATGGTGCGGCGGCGCGCGGCGGCGGCCGAGATCGGCACGGCGATCGGCAATCACAGTTTCCGCGCGACCGGGATCACCACCTATTTGAAGAATGGCGGCACGTTGGAGACGGCCGCGACGATGGCGAACCACAGCTCGACGCGCACCACCCAGCTCTACGATCGACGGCCTGATGACGTGACGCTGGACGAGGTGGAGCGGGTGTTGATCTAGGCGGCGACCGCTGGCCCACAGGCCCAGCGGTCGCCCTGCCAATGAAACCCCACCCGCTGCGCGTTGCCGATCGCGGGCGGCTCCCCCTTGCGCCAGAACGCGCGCATCTTGGCCCGGTCATCCATATGAGCGTCGGCGACGATTGCGCGTGCGGCCTGGATGAATTGCCCATGCCCGAACACATAGGCCAGCGAGTCAGCAGGCATGGCGGCGAGACGCGCCAGCGCGGCCTCGCAGCGCCGTAGCAGCGTGCCGAAGCTCTCCGCCCCTTCCCCGTCGCAATAATCAGGATCGGCCGCGCTCCAATAGCGTTCGAGGTGCGGCATCCTTTCGGCGCTGCGCGTGCCGTTCCATCGGGAGGGTTGGAGATAGGTAAATTCTTCGATCGGCCACGTCTCCACCGGCACGCCGGGAAAGCGCGCGATCGTCGGCGCGGCCGTCTGCCGGGTGCGGGTATAAGGCGACGTGACGATAAGCGCGGGCGCTTCCGTCCAGCTCGCCGCGACCGCGCGGGCCTGTTCCTGGCCGCGCTCCGTCAGCTCGATCGTCGCCAGATCGTGACACGGCACGCCGGCGTTGCCGGTGCTTTCGCCGTGCCGGATGAAGATGGCCCTCATGCCGGATTACTGGCGCAGGCGATCGAGCGTCCAGCCTTCCGGCAATTCGTCGCCGGCTTCGGGCGGCCGATTAGGCACCTTGTCGAGAATACGGCCCAGGCCGCTGCCGGTGTGGCCCTTCGCGCGGCGCGTGAAGAACTCGGCCGCCGTCTCGACCGCGCCAATTTTCTGCGCGACCGCCGTTGCGATCCATTGATTGAGGCTAACGCCATCTTCCTTTGCCAGTCGCGCCGCTGCCGCCTTGATCGAGGTTGGCAGCTTGAGCGGGTAGGTCGCCTTGCTCATTGTCATAACTCCTTCAACAGATCGGCGGGCTGCATCAACCGGATTCCGAAGCGCGGGGCTGCGCCCCGGAAATCGCGGATATTATAAGTCACAAGCGCATCGGCCCGCCCGTTAATCGCCGCTTCCAACACCATTTCGTCGTCGGGGTCGCGTAGTTGCGGCCGCCACAGCAAATGCACCTCCACCGGCTCGATCAGCGCCGCCAGCTCGCCAAGCAGTTCGTCCACGGCCTCCAACGTCAGCCCCGACACTTGCCGCTGCTCCGGTCGTTTCAGCACGTCCTCATATTCGAGGAACAGCGACGGCGTGGCGAGTATCTTCAAGCGGCCATACTCGACGGCGCGCAGTAGGGCGAAGCTCGCTCCCGTTTGGCTCCGCAGCGCCGTGGCGATAACCGAGGTATCTAATACGACTCTTTGCATCGCGCTTAATATAACATCCTATGGGATGTTTTTCTAGATGGCTCTAGTCCGCCACTGGCGAAGCGATGAGCCGGCGACAAGGCGAGTAGAAATCAATCATCTGTATATCATAACGCTATCGTTACGCTGTCATATGGACATTAAAAGGCAATATCGGGCGCGACGTTAGCGTCCGCGCTCGTGGTGTAATTTCCGGTGTAGGCGATGGTGTATTCCGG
>NZ_JBMDIO010000082.1:0-3399 GCF_057808725.1 Novosphingobium sp. FG90 | reverse complement strand
GCCAGACACACCCGCCAGTTCAGAAGAGGGGTTGAAGTTGAGAAAAGGTATCATTCTTGCCGGCGGGTCCGGCACCCGCCTTTATCCGCTTACCCGAGGCGTCTCCAAGCAACTGATGCCCGTCTACGACAAGCCGATGATCTATTACCCGATGTCCGTCCTCATGCTGGCGGGCATCCGGGAAATCCTCATCATCACCACTCCGCACGACCAGCCGGCATTCAAGGCGCTGCTGGGCGACGGATCGGACTTCGGCATCGAGCTTCAGTATGCCATCCAGCCCGAACCGGCGGGACTGGCGCAGGCCTACCACATCGGCGCGGATTTCGTGGGCAACAACCCTTCCGCACTCGTCCTGGGCGACAACATTTTCTACGGCCACGGCCTGCCTGAACTCCTGGGCAACGCCGGCGATCGCGAGACCGGAGCATCGGTCTTCGGGTACTACGTGAACGATCCGAAGGCCTACGGCGTCGTCTCTTTCGACGCTCAGGGTCGTGCGGAAACCATCGAGGAAAAACCGCAGAACCCGCGTTCGAACTATGCGGTGACCGGCCTTTATTTCTACGACGGCAAGGCGGTCGACTATGCCCGTGACCTCAAGCCCAGCCCGCGCGGTGAACTTGAGATTACCGACCTCAACCGCATTTACCTCGAGAACGGTGAACTCACGGTCGAGATCATGGGCCGCGGGTACGCCTGGCTCGATACCGGCACGCATGCCTCGCTCCTCGATGCAGGCAACTACGTCCGCATCATCGAGGAACGCCAGGGCCTGAAGGTCGCCTGTCCCGAAGAAATCGCGTGGCGCAAGGGTTTCATCGACGATTCCCGCCTCGAAGAGATCGCCGCTCCGCTCGTGAAAAGCGGCTATGGCGCCTACTTGCTCAACCTTCTGAAAAACCGCGAATCCCTGCTCGTGGCGGAGACCGGAGCGTGAACATTATCCCTACCGACATCGAAGGCCTTGTCATTATCGAACCGCGTGTGTTCGGCGACGATCGCGGATTCTTCATGGAAAGCTGGAATCGCAAGACTTTCGCGGACCTCGGTCTTGATCTGGACTTCGTGCAGGACAACCACAGCCGCTCCGCCAAGGGTGTGTTGCGCGGATTGCACTATCAGCAGCCCAATCCGCAGGGCAAGCTCGTGCGCGTCACCGCCGGGCGCGCGTGGGATGTCGCGGTGGATCTGCGCGCCGGCTCGGCGACCTACGGCAAGTGGGCGGGCGTCGAACTTTCTGGCCAGAACAAGAGGATGTTCTGGGTGCCACCGGGGTTCGCTCACGGTTTCGTCAGTCTGGAGGATGGCACCGACTTCCTTTACAAGTGCACTGATTTCTACGATCCCGCCAACGAGCATTCGCTCATGTGGAACGATCCTGAAGTCGGCATCGAATGGCCGCTCGAAGGAATTGAGCCCCAGCTTTCCGCGAAGGACTTGGTCGGCAAGCCGCTGAACGAAGTGGAGCCCTTCGCATGAAGGCGCTGATCGTCGGCGCCAAGGGGCAACTCGGCAAGGGTCTGTCCGCAACCGCTCCCGCCGACGCCGATATCGTCGGCCATGACATCGACACCCTCGATATCACCGATCCCGCCGCAGTATCGGCGCTCGTTGCCGAGGTTAAGCCCGATGTGGTGTTCAACGCCGCCGCCTATACCGCAGTGGACAAGGCCGAAGGTGACGAAGACGCCGCGCTTGCCGTCAACGCGACGGCGGTCGGTTACCTCGCCGATGCCGCGCGCAGCGTCGGCGCCCGCTTCGTGCACGTTTCCACCGACTTCGTGTTCGACGGACTGTCCGGCGTGCCTTACGCGCCCAACGCTAGGCCCGCGCCCGTCAGTGCCTATGGCCGCACCAAGCTGGCCGGCGAAGTCGCGGCAGGCGAGGACGCGCTGATCGTGCGTACAGCCTGGGTCTATGCCCCCAATGGCGGCAACTTCGTGCGCACCATGCTGCGCCTCATGAGCGAGCGTCCAGAAGTGCGCGTAGTCGCGGACCAGATCGGAACCCCGACATATGCACCGGGTCTTGCTGCAGCATTGTGGACGCTATCGTCCAACGGGGTGACCGGATTGCACCACTACACCGACGCAGGGGCGTGCAGTTGGTACGACTTTGCCGTCGCAATCCAGGAAGAGGCTCTCGCGGCCGGGCTTCTGGAGACGGCAGTACCGGTAATTCCGATCAATGCAGTCGAATATCCCACGCCCGCGCGCCGTCCGCACTATTCCGTGCTGGACAAGACCTCGACGTTTGCCGCCCTTGGCGGCCCGACGCCGCATTGGCGCATCAACCTTCGCAAGATGATTACCGAGATCAGGACCAATGGCTAATCTTATCGTCACCGGCGGCGCAGGCTTCATCGGCGCAAACTACGTCCATTACCGCAATCGCATCGCGCCGCAGGACCGCATCGTCGTGCTCGACCTGCTGACCTACGCCGGTAACAAGGCCAATCTGGACGGATTGGACGATGTCCTGCTGGTCGAGGGCGACATTTGCGACACCGATCTCGTCTCGTCGATCATCGACGACCACGATATCGACACGATCGTCCATTTCGCGGCCGAAAGCCACGTCGACCGCTCGATCACCGGCCCGGACGCATTTGTCACCACCAACGTGATCGGCACGCACAGCCTGCTGAAGGCGGCCAAAAAGGCCTGGCTTGATCAGGGCAGCGGCAAACCGCACCGCTTCCATCACGTCTCCACTGACGAAGTGTACGGATCGCTCGGCCCGACGGATCCGGCCTTTAGCGAGACGACCCCTTACGCGCCCAACTCACCCTATTCGGCGTCGAAGGCGGGTAGCGATCACCTCGTGCGCGCATACCATCATACCTATGGCCTGGAGACGACGACGAGCAACTGCTCGAACAATTACGGTCCTTTCCAGTTTCCCGAGAAATTGATCCCGCTGTTCACTCTCAACGCACTGAACGGCAAGCCCCTGCCCATTTACGGCGACGGCATGAACGTGCGCGACTGGCTGCATGTTGAGGATCACTGTCGCGGCATCGAGGCCTGTCTGCAGAACGGCAAGCCGGGCGAGGTCTACAATATCGGCGGCGGCCAGGAACTGCCTAACCTGACAGTGATCGAGGAAATCTGCCGCGCGGTCGATAACGCCTTCGCGGCCGATCCGTCGCTCGCCGAGCGCTTCCCGAATGCACCAGCCGCGCAAGGCCGAAAGAGCGAGGAACTCAAGACTTTCGTGACGGACCGCAAGGGTCATGATCGCCGTTACGCCATTGATGAGACCAAGGCACGCGGCGAACTCGGATACGCGCCTGCACGCGATTTCCCTCAAGGCTTCGCGGAAACGCTGGCATGGTTCCTTGCCCGCGAGGACTGGTGGCAACCGCTGCTCGAAAGAGCAGCCATCACCCGCTGA
>NZ_JBMDIO010000081.1:0-3730 GCF_057808725.1 Novosphingobium sp. FG90 | reverse complement strand
GGGAAGGCCAATCTGCCTCAACCAGCGCCAGCCCGCGCCCATGGGATCTTTTTGCCCGTCGCACCGTGCTGGTGGACGCGCATGCAAGTGGAATCGATCATCACCAACTCGCCGTTGAAACAGGCGGAAACCGCCGCCAACAATCGGTCCCACACTCCAGCCTTTCGCCAGCGGATGAACCGGTTGTAGCAGGTCGTCGACGGACCATAGCGTTCCGGGACCTCTGCCCACGGCGCACCAGAACGGAAACGCCAAAGTATCCCGTTCAGCACCCGGCGGTCATCGACGCGGGGCACTCCACGCGGCTTGTTGGGCAGCAACGGCTCGATGATGAGCCATTCCTTGTCCGTCAGTTCATATCGCCGCCGCGTCATACGCCCTCCGTTTCCGAAGGCCGCCTGAATCACGCCAAGGCCGACAACTCAACCCGATTTATGAGTTTGCGCCCTAGTCGTGCGGCTTCTGCCGCCTTGCGGGTGGCCCTGTTCCCTTCGTGGCACTGATCGGTTAGTTCCATCACCAGGCGCGCCACGGTCTCGCCGAATTCGCGTTCCACGTCTTCGCGGGTGACCGCGGTATCCTTGATGGTGTCGTGAAGCAGCGCGGCCGCCAGCATTTCGTCGGTGTGGGGAACGCTGCGCACGATCTCCATGACCTCGATGGGGTGCGTTATGTAGGGCTCGCCCGTGTATTTGCGGACATGATTGATGCTCCCGTGCGCGTCGGTCGCAAACTGACGGGCCTTTGAAACGAGCGGGGATTCCATCGAAGCGGTTCTCATGGGTGGGGGCATTTATGATCGGCAGGTTGTAGGCGCATCCCGCGCGAATGGCATCATGCGATCGCGACACAGTCGGGACTGGCCATCGCATGCCCTTCGTCGCCGCGATCGCGGCAGGGCGCTTGAGCGCGGTGAGCGTTCTGTGACCGATGATCTCGGTGCGCTTGCTCTTCGCAGGGTTTTGCAGGAGGCTGCCTCGCTATGGCGGAGAACAGCATGATCGTTCGGATCGAGCAATGCGGTGAGGCGGAACAGGCCGGACAAAGCGGTCTAATGCGCACGCCTTCGGCGCGGGTTCTGGCTCGCTTAGAGCAGTTTTCGACCGTTCTGAAACGGTCTGGGATTCCCTTCGGGCGCGATTTCTGATTCAGAATCCGTGCTGGTGAAGGAGGCCGGCATGGATGGCTCTTTCGATGGATTTGCGCACTCGGCTGTTGGCAGCGGTGGACAGTGGATCGAGTTGCCGTGCTGCGGCGGCCCGGTTCGGTGTTGCACCATCAACGGCGGTCCGTTGGCGGGCACAGCAGCGCGAGACGGGTGACATAGCCCCAAAGCCGCGGGGCGGGGATATGCGCTCGCGGCGGGTGGAAGAGCGGGCAGCGGACATTCTGGCCATTTGGGAGGAGCGCAGGGACATCATGCGCCTTCGCCAGCATGGCGACCAGCGTCGCTGCGGTGACGAACTGGACCGAGTAGTTCTGCCGGATCGCTTCCCTGCCCAATGCCACCGCCAAGTGCGTCTTGCCTGTTCCCGGAGGGCCCAGGAACAAGGTCGTGTCGCCATGGGCGATCCAGCGACAGGTCACGAGCTCTCGGATCTGGCTGGGATCGAGCGAGGGCTGGACATCGAACTCGAAGCCGTCGATCTCGCGCACGAACGGGAACTGGGCAAGCTTGCTTGCCATGGAGATACGCCGCTCATCGCGTCGCGCAATCTCCCGGGACACGAAGAATGCCAGTGCCTCGCGCAGGGTCATTTTCGAGCGTGCCGCCTCGTCGAGCAGTGTGTCGAGCTGTTCCCGGATCTCGCCGCCAGCGCTGAACCCGAAGCTCTACTGAGCGCAGGCCGATCACGACACCATGTTCGCTGGCCAGTTCCTGCCTTATGACATCGGCGTTGCCGCCATGCCGGAAGAAGCGCTCCCGCAGCCAGTCGTCGAGCCCATCGAACGCCGTTTTACGCTGCGGCTTCGCAAACGGCACCGTGCCACCCGCGCGAAGATAGCGGCGCACCGTGTTACGGGCACAACCAAACTCCTTTGCGAGCCGCTTCGCTCCCCAGCCAAGCTCATGCAGCCGCACCATCGCTGCCACCTCGTCGGGTTGAAGCATATCTTCTCTCTGCACAGCCAACGTCTGTGCGGGAAACTCTGAAATCCCTTTTGTCATCTGTCTTTCCCTCTTCAGCCGAAGGGGGGGCAGTTCTCAGATTCGGCAGGGGGTCAGTCTCTCAGTTCGTATGACACCTAGTGGCCGCACGCAAGGCGATTGGCGACTTCCAATCAATGATCAGATCAAAGTCAGCTGCCAAACTCGATGAATGGATCCAGCAGACCAAAGACAGTCTCGTCGCGTCGTTCGTCAACGGTGTGGAGAAAGACCTGATTGCGGTTCGCAACGCGATTATCTCACCATGGTCAAACGGGCAGACCGAGGGGCAGATCACTCGCCTCAAGCTGATAAAACGACAGATGTATGGGCGAGCGAAACTGGACCTGCTGCGCGCTCGAGTGGTCGGCGTATGACCATCACCCGCAGCAAAAGTGATTCAGAGCCAATTCTCAGTGGTAATCAACAGCCATCACCGTCATCCGCCGTCGGCGCCCGCCTTCGGGGCGCTCGATCAGCACCTCCTGGCGATGCTTGGACATATCGATGGCTACCAGCACGGCGTCGGCGGAAGTAGACGTGCGCTTGGTCATGGTCGGTCCGTCTCCAAAGTGTTGAGTCGACAACTTCATTCTAGAGACCTGCTGGCCGGTCATGACCACCTTGATGAAGCCGGCGGGCGCTACGCGCCCTTGTCTCCATCAAGGCGATGCGGCCCTTCGAGATGCCGCTTCCCAATGTGCTACGGCACTGAGCTGACGTCGAACGCCGTCCTTGCCTGGTGCAGCGAGATCGGCGTGGAGTGGCACTACATTGCCCCAGGCAAGCCGATGCAGAATGGCTACGCCGAGAGCTTCAACGGTCGCATGCGCGACGAGCTGCTCAACGAGACCCTGTTCCTGACCCTGGGCCACGCCCGTGTGGTGATCTCCGCCTGGGCAGGGGATTACAACCAGGAGAGACCGCACTCATCCCTTGGATATGAGACCCCAGCGGCCTTCGCCGCCGAACTGCAAAAGCAATGGCCTGCTCCGCTGCGCCCTGCGGTCTCCGCTCTCCGCTCCGGAGGCCATTGCTTCATCCGCGCTCATGCGCAACAATGCTGCCCGGCTCTAATCCCAGCTGGAGGAAATCCGGGGGTCACGTCAAAGCCGACGCAGATGGGCGTGAGAGGGGTTCATTGCGAACGGGCCATCTCGCGACGATCGAGTGAGGTTGAAAGTTTACCGTCTATGAGGGTTAGCGTAGCGCCTGGTACACGCTTGGTACCTTCACCGGAAATGACGGTAACATAATCGACGGTCCCGTCAGCAGCGGCGGCGATATTAATGATCGGGCCGACTCGCATGCCGCTTTTGTCCATTACGACCATGCGCTTCTTGAGAGCGGATGCAACGACCGGTGCAGCATTTTGAGCGTGCGCGGCAATGGACGGTATGAATGACAGCAGGAAGGAGAGAGTTAAAGTGCGAATTATCGACATGGGGTATCCCTGTTCTTGAAGTATGTGGCATGAAAATGGTGCAAACCAAAAATGATGGATTGTGCGCAAATGATTTTATTCGTGTGGATAAGCACTTTTCTAAAACAAAAGTGGGGGCCCGGCGTGGGGGCCCCTGG
>NZ_JBMDIO010000080.1:0-4346 GCF_057808725.1 Novosphingobium sp. FG90 | reverse complement strand
GCGCCGCTTGGACACCTCGAGTTCGATGCTAAGCCGCAGGAGAAGACTTTGAGCATCGTCGAGACGACGACCATAGCGTTGATCGAGGCCAGCGACATAACCGTCGACCAGCGTGCATATATCGCGTGAAACGGCGAGCCGGGTCTCTCGCGCATCATCGATCAGGATATCCGCGATCAATTGCTCCGTGCGGTCGGTCGAGACGCCAGCGGCGGCCAGTAGCTGCCCCAACCCGACATAGGGGTTCGCCCCTGTCTCGGCGCGGCCCTGCGTGATCTTGCCTTCCGCTATCGGATCAAGGCATCCCTGCATAAAGGCGGCTTGATCACCGCCGCCCGTCGCGGTCGCGCGATCGAACGGGTCCGAACTCAGCCGGGACATTTCAGCGCCAGCCGGCGATCAAGCAATTGGGAGCGTTGTTCCAGCGTGAGCGCTGCACCATGGGTCGTCTCGATCTCGGCATAGACGTCGCAGGCCTGCGCGCTATTGGCTGGCCCCATGTCGGTCAGGGCTTGTCCGAGCGCAAACAGGTCGTCGATGATGAACGGCGCATTGGGAGCTTTCTCGTAGAGTTCGAGAAAGAGTTGGGCCGCCTGCGCGTGCTTGCCCTGTCCCTGAAAAGCCCGGGCAAGCTGAAAGCGTGCCTCGCTGGCGCGGGGGTCGGAAGGCCAGGCCGCGACGAAACTATCGAAAGCAAGCTCGGCCCTCGGCCAGTCCTGCCGCTCGGCATAGAGCATCGCCTGTTCAAAGCGGTCGTCAGCGCTGAGCGGCTGCGCGGCGGGTGCGACCGGCTGCGGAATAGATGCCGGCGGCGGCGCAGGTGCGGCCGCCTGGCGTTCCACCGCATCGAGCCTTGCCTCGGTATCGCCTTTTATGGTCTGCACCTGGGCCATGCCGATGACGAGCGCGCGGTGATCCTGTTCCTGCGCGGAAATGAGTCCGGAGAGGGCCCGCTCCAGAGCAGCGAGCCTGCGATCGAGCTGCATCAGGGCGTCGATCGATACAGGCTGGTCTGATGCAGCGCTCGCGGCTCCCCTGGCTGATCCTCCTGTTTCGAGTAGCCCCACCTTCTGTTCGACCTGCCGCAGGCGCTGCTCGATAGCGCCCAGGCTTTGCGCATGCGCCACGCCCGCAAACGACAGCGGCGCGAGCACCGCCGCCGCCCATTGAAGCGCAAGGCGTTTGCTCGGGAGCCAAGGCGAAAGCTGGTAGCGCATCAGAAGCGGAATCCCACGCCTGCGCCCATGATGATCGAGCGCATCCTGTGCGAAACGGTCTGGCTGGTCCCGCCCTGGTCGAGCGTGAGCTTCGAATTGGCGCCGAGATATTTGGCGTCGATGTTGATGTAGATTTGCTCGTTGATCGCGATATCGGCGCCGACCTGTGCGACCGGTGCGAGGCCGCCCTTGATATCCGCCGAATAGGAAATCGCCGGTGTCACCACGCGATTGGTGAGGACTTCTCCCGCCTTTTCGCTGTAGAAATTGGCATAGGACAGACCCACGCCCACATAAGGCCGCAGCAGCTTCGAAGCCGGCATCAGATGATATTGCAGCATGGCCGTCGGGGTGATCAGACCGGCAGAAACGAGCGTCCTGCCGTTGCTGTCCTTTATGTCATAGGGCGCGCCACCAAGGGTCAGCTCAGTCGCGAGGTGATCAGTCATGAAGAAGGTGAGGCTCGCTTCACCACCCGGCGCCGCCTTTGCCTTTGCGGAGACCGGCGTGCCGCCCACATCGACCGTGACGACACTGCTGCCCGTGCGCAGGACATAACCGCCCCGGATCTTGATCAGCACGTCGCCGGGCTCAGCCCATGCGGGTGTCGCTAAAGCCATAGCGGCCAAGGCCGTCAGTACGAAAGTAACAGGACGCATCTTCAATTTCCCCTCATGGTCTGGACAGGCCGCCGGGAAGACCGAGAAGGACGGTCTCGCCACGGCGGTTCTGGCTCTGGCTTGCCTCGCCGCTGCCGGTCGCGATCGGATGCTCCCTGCCGAAGGAGGTCACGAAAAGCCTTTGGGGTGCGACGCCCCGCGCGGTGAGGTAGAATTTCATGGTGGCCGCGCGCTTTTCGCCGAGTGCGAACTGCTGCTCGCGCGGCGCCAGTTCATCGGCATGCCCCTGGAGCGAAGCCCGCACCTCCGGGTGGGCGCGCAACCACTCCGCCTGCCGGTCGAGAATTGCGCGGGCGATCGGGGTCAGCTCGGCGCTGCCTCGCGCGAACAGGATGCGGATCGTGCCCGCATAGCGTTCGAAATCCTCTATTGTCGCGGGCGTCTCGACGTCCCGTATCTCCTGGGCAGGGAGGTTGTTCTCGCGCGTGGCGAGCGGCTCAGGCGGCGGTCCCTGAAGTTCGAACAACGGCGGCGGCAGTAATGGCTGCGTCGGCCGCTGACAGGCGGCGAGCGCGCCACACAGCGCGAGGCAGGCCAAGCCGTGAGCCGCGGGTATCCACCGAACCCTCATGGCCGCTGCCCCGACCAGGCCGGCTCCGAGGCCGCTGCGCCGGTTGCAACCGGCTGCTGTACTTTTCCGGTCAGATCGGTCAGCCAGATCGTCGGCAGCATGGCGCCAGCGGCGGTGCGCTGGAACATGATGGCACGCCCGCTCATGCTCCAGCTCGGGTCTTCGTCGCGGCTGCCCGATGTGAGTATCCGCTCTTTGGATCCATCGGGTTTCATGATCCCGATGCGGAGCGCTCCACCGTCGATCTGCGTAAAGGCGATGAGGTCGCCGCGCGGGCTCCAGACCGGCGAGGCATGTCCGCCTGCGCCAAAGCTGATGCGACGCTGATCGCTTCCGTCCTGCGCCATGACATAGAGCTGAGATTCGCCAGATCGGTTCGACTCGAAGACGATCCCACGCCCGTCCGGTGCAAAGCAGGGACTGGTATCGGTGCCTGCGCCACTGGTGAGCTGGCGCATGTTGCCACTGGCCAGGTCGACGGCATAGATATCGGCCTCACCGTCATGGGCGAGGGAGAAGACGATGGTTGCACCGTCCGGTGAGAAACGGGGAGCTGACGGGACGCCAGCAGGGACCTTGAGCGCGGCCGTGGAGCCACTGTCCAGATCGGCGACGACGAGCCTCGGTGCAGCGACGTCGACATAGGACAGGAAAACGATGCGGCGACTGCCTGGCCCAAAGCGGGGCGTCGCGACCAGTTCCTTGCCTTGGGTCAATTCCGTCGCGTTCGCGCCGTCATAGTCCATCGACACCAATCGGGTGCGCTGGCCCGGGATCGCTCCGTCCTGTGTAGAGACCAGCAGCCTTGTGTCAAAATGCCCCGGATCGCCGGTGGTAAATGCAAAGACCATGTCGGCGCATTTATGGGCGGCGCGCCGCCATTGCGCGGTCGCCACGATGATGCGCTGCGAGGCTTCGACATGGGCACCGAAAACATCGTAGAGCGCGCAGTCATAGGCCAGCTGATTGTTCCCGGCAGGGCGCGCGCGTCCAAGAACCAGCGCCTGTGCGCCTGCGCGTGCGAAGGGGGCAAAAGCAACGTCGTCCGCGATCGAATAGTGTCCATCGACAGGCACAAGCCGATAGAGGCCGGTCGACACCAGATCGGCCCGCACGATTTTCGCCAGGGCCGCGCCCGCATCCTCGCCGCCAGCAACGTCGGGAATGCTGCCGCTCAGAATATCGGGTACGGCAATCAGCAAGGGGGACGCCACGCCTTGCGTGATATCGACATGGAGCGGCCCTTCGGCCCGGAGCGGAGATGCCAGAGCGATGAGCGGGACGAGAGCCGCAGGAAGGAACGACCGTCTCATGATATGTCTCTCGGATCGAAATTTAGCTCGACGTCAGCCCAGGCGTCATAAAGTTCAGGCGGGAGCTTTAGGGGAGCGCAACGCAGGATGGCGCGCCGGACGCTCCCGGCAAGCGCATTGGCATATGCGCCATTGGCTGCGGTCTGACCGCCGATGCGGGATAGCGCCGGCGTGCCAAGCACGCCCCCATCCCGGCCAAGCCTGATCCGCATGACTATGGTGACGTGACCGCTATTGTCCTCCGCCTGCGGCGGGTTCCAGCAAGGGGTGATCTGCGAGCGGATCATGTCGGCGAGGTTGGTGCGCTGCCGGATCGAAAGGCCCGCCACGCCCTTGGGCACGGCCTGCCCGATCGCGGAGCCAATCGCTGCGGAATTGAGACGCGGCCGCGGCGCCGGCGCGGCGGGCTGCCCGAGCGAGCGGGCCAGCGCGGCCGCATCAAGACGACGCGGCGGCGATGGTGCTGGTGTTGTTGCTGTAACAGGCGCTGCGGCGGATGGTGAAGAGACGGGGGAAGCAATATGCGTGGGCGCCGGCGCCGGGGGTACGGGTGGCGCCGGCGCCG